>SLJA01000077.1 GCA_007135355.1 Wenzhouxiangella sp. | reverse complement strand
CCCAAGGCGCAGGCGCGGGTCAAGTCCCTGATCCGCCTGGTCGGCTCACTGCAGACCGACCCCGAGGAACTGGACCGCCGCACCTCTGAAACCATCGCCGCCCTGCGCGTCTCGCGCGAGGGCCAGGAAGGCCTCAGCGCCTTCCTCGAAAAGCGGCAACCGGACTGGGTACGGAAAGGAACCGCGGATGAACGCAGATAAACGCAGATGTCAATCGGAATTGACGGTTTTACTCCGCGAACATCGCGAACAGCTCGGCCATCAGCGTGTTTACCTCGATCCGTCGGCCGTTTTTTATCCGCGTTCATCCGCGTTCATCTGCGGTTAAAACCCGAAACCATGTTCAAAAAAATCCTGATAGCCAACCGCGGCGAGATCGCCTGCCGCATCATCGCTACCTGCCGTCGCCTGGGCGTTGGCACCGTTGCCGTGTATTCCGACGCCGATGCCGGCGCTCGCCACGTCAGACTGGCCGACGAAGCGATCCATATCGGTCCGGCGCCCGCAGCCGATTCCTACCTCGGCATCGGGCCTATCCTTGACGCGGCTGTGGCCACAGGCGCACAAGCCATTCATCCGGGCTACGGGTTCCTGTCCGAAAAGCCCGGCTTTGCTCGTGCCGTCGAGCAGGCCGGCCTGATACTGATCGGACCGAGTGCGGCAACCATGGAACTGATGGGATCCAAGGCCGCCGCCAAGGCGAAGATGGCGCCGGCCGGTGTACCCCTGATCCCGGGCTACCACGGCGACGATCAGTCCGATCAGCGGCTCGCCGAGGAGGCCGAACGGATCGGTTACCCGCTGATGCTCAAAGCCGCGTCCGGCGGCGGCGGCAAGGGCATGCGGGTGGTTTACTCGGATCAGGAGTTCAGCGAAGCATTGGCCGCGGCCCGGCGCGAGGCCGAAAGCGCATTCGGCGATGCACGCATGATTCTGGAACGCTACCTGGCCCGACCGCGCCACATCGAGGCGCAGGTGTTTGCCGATACCCATGGCAATACCGTGCACCTGTTCGAGCGCGACTGCTCCAGCCAGCGCCGCCACCAGAAGATCATCGAGGAAGCACCAGCGCCCAATCTGGATCCGGCGCTGCGCGCGGACCTCCTGGCCGCCGCCGTGCGCGCGGCCGAGGCGGTCGATTACCGCGGCGCCGGGACGGTGGAGTTCCTGGTCGACGACGGGGCCTTCTATTTTCTGGAAATGAACACCCGTTTGCAGGTTGAACATCCGGTCACCGAAATGATTACCGGACTCGACCTGGTCGAGTGGCAGCTGCGCGTGGCCGCCGGTCAAGCCCTGCCGCTGAGCCAGAACCAGATCAAGGCCAGCGGCCATGCCATGGAGGCGCGGCTGTATGCCGAAGACCCCGAGCGCGGCTTTGTCCCCTCCAGCGGCCGCATCCGCGCGCTGGCATTTCCGAGCGGCGCGCAGATCCGGGTCGATCGCGGCGTTGATCGCGGCGATGCAGTCAGCGTGCACTATGACCCAATGATCGCCAAGCTGATCGTCCACGCAGCCGACCGCCATTCCTGCCGCGCATTGCTGCAGCAGGCGCTGGCGGCCAGCCTGGTGGCCGGGCCGACCACCAACCTGGGCTTTCTCCAGGCCCTGGCCGCATCTTCGGTCTTTGCTGCCGGCGAACTGGACACCGGCCTGCTGGATCGTGACCTGGCCGGCATCCTGCCGTCGGAGCTGCCGCCGGCCGAAGTCATCACAGCGGCGGCGGGGTACTGGTTGCTGGAACAAGAATCCGTGGCCGATACGGCTGATCCGTGGGCGCGCCGCGACGGCTGGCGCTCAAGCGGCAGCGTGCCACGCTGGCTGGATCTGGAATGCGCGGGCCGGCGTTGGGTGATTGAGGCCAGCGGCGAGCGCGGCCACTACAAGCTGCAACTGGACGAGTGGCCCAACGCGGTCATCAGTCTGACGCATCTGGACGAATCACTGTACCTGCTGCAGCAGGCAGGCCACAGTTATCGAATGCATTTACACCGGCGCGATGGACAAACGCTGGAGGTCTGCCACCAAGACCGCCGTTGGCTGCTGATCCGGCATACGCGTTTCGAAGGCGGCAAGCAACAGACCGAGGTCGATGGTCGCATCGTCGCACCCATGCCGGGCAGGATTCTCGACTTGCGCGTCACCCAGGGATGCGCGGTCGAGGACGGGCAAACCCTGCTGATCATGGAAGCGATGAAGATGGAGCTGGCAATCAAGGCACCACTGAACGGACAGATCGACCAGCTGTCGGTGGCGGTCGGTGATCTGGTCGAAGCCGACAGCCTGCTGCTAAGCATCAATCCTGAGGCTGCCGCGGCTCCAGATAAGGTTTGAGAGAGGCCACAATCAAGGCCGCGCCGGTGTTGATCGCCCAGCGCGGCGGGCTGAGCAGACAGCGCCCGGCGAACTCCAGGTTGGCACGCGTGATCTCGCCCACGGCGCTGACCAGCGCTCCAGGACCGCGTACGGCCAGCAGCCGATCCAGGTTGCCGCGCCCGAGATCGAGCGCGTCGTGCAGCAGCCCGCCATAGAGATCGGTCAGGGCCAGCATCTGCTCCTCCATTTCCTCGCTCAAGGGCTCGACCGGGTCGAGCAGGCCGAGGTGGGTCACCGGCAGCCCAAGGCTGGATGCCAGCCTGGGATAGCTGTTTCCCATCTCGGCCAGATCGGCCAGCGGATCCTGCGGGCCGTGATCGCTGCCGATGATATAGCGCCAGTCCTCGGCATCCAGCGCTGACTCGGCCCGGGCATAGAAAACCGCTTCTTCATGCCGCATGTGCGCGCGCGTGTGGCGCACGTACTCGTTGACTCGCTCGGCCAGGCGCCTGCCGCTGCGTCCGCGCAGCTGCTTGACGGTCGCGGCCTCCAGATCGCATGCCAGGCGTTCGGCTTCCGCCTCGCCCACTTCATGTTCGTCGCTCAGGTCGGCCAGGGTAGCGTCCAGTTCCGGGTCGCGTTCCCGAATGCGGGCGAACAAGCGGTCTTCGCGCGGATGGTGAAACGCATGGTGATAGCGCAACAGGTAGCGCATGGCCTCGGCCAGCAGAGGGCCGGCATCGTCGGGCGCCTTGGTCAGTCGCTCGGCCTGGGTATCGATTTCCCTCAGTACGCGCGACAGGCCGGCATGATCGCGACGCAGCGCCCGCATGTAGGTGGCACCGGGATCGGAGTGCTGGCCGCCGGCGCTCATGGACAGACCTCGCGAATGAAATCGGCCAGGCGGTCGATGGCGCGCCCGGACTCGGGCGCAAAGGACAGCGTCTGCCAGCCGTGCGGCACCCGGTCCCAGACCTCGACCTCGGCCCGCACCCCGGCTGAGCGCGCCCGTTCGGCGCAGCGCTGCGAATCGTCGAGCAGGATTTCCTTGCTGCCGACCTGAAAAAACAGCGGCGGCAGGCCCGCGTAGTCGCCCAGGACCGGGGAGACATAGGGATGATTGACCCGATCCAGCTGATCACCCAGGTACAGGCGCCGGATATCGTCACCGCGCTCGAGGCTGAGCACCGCGTCATGGGGCGCGTTGGCCAGCCGCGAGCCCGCCTCCGAGTGCTCGGTCAGGTCGGCCGCCGGCGACATCAACACCGCCCCGGCCGGCAGCGGCAGACCCTCATCGCGCACGGCCAGCAGCAGGGCCAGCGCCAGGCAGCCACCGGCTGACATCCCGCTGACGATGATGTTGTCCGGGGCCACATTCAAATCAAGCAGCTGGCGGTAGGCTTCCATGCAGTCATCCAGCCCGGCCGGATAAGGATGCTCCGGAGCCAGCCGATAGAATACCAGGCGGCCACGCGCATTGGCCGAGCGGCACAAGCGCGCCATCAGCAGGCGTTCGGCACGCACGAAGCGGGTCAGGAAGGCACCGCCCGGGAAATGCAGGATCACGCGCTCGGTGGGGCCGGTCGTGGGGATCAGCCACTCGGCGTCGCAGTGGCTTAAACCCGGTTCGCGGTCGATGCGGATGTCTGCCGGCAGATCGGGAAAGAAGCGCTCCATGGTGCGGATACGCTCGCGCATCTCGGCCACCGAAAAATCCCGCCGCAGCGACTGGCGGATCGTCAACCGCCCAAGCAGATTGGCGGTGCGTGTCTGCCAGCTGACCATTTCAGCGCTGTTGGCCTGATGCGTTCATTAGATCCCCATGATACTCAAAGCCGCTCAGCGTCCGGGGCTGGTCGAGAGCAAATCCTGCCAGGCGGCCTCGACATGGGCTGCCAGCGCCGGCAGTCGGCGCAGGCTGGCGCCATTGGCGACGAAGCCGAAATCCATGCGGTCGTTGGAGGAAATGACCGTCGCGTTCAGGCCCACGCCCACGGCAATCGCCGACACCGGGTAAGCACCCACCAGCGGCGCCCCATGCAGGTATAGCTGGCGCTCCCAGCCCGGGACATTGGAAATGACCAGGTTGGCCGACGGCGGAGTGACCCGATCCACATGAGTGACGGCGGTCAGTCCAGCCAGACCCAGCAGTCCGGCGGCATAGCCGAGCGCGGTTTCTTTCGACATGCTGCGCACTTCGGCCTTGGCGGCATCCATGGACTCCGATACCTGGGCCAGTCGCTCCAGGACGGTGGCCTCCGGGGTGCCCAGGCGCACGAACACGGCCGAGATCTTGCTGCCCGCGGCACTATCAGTCTTCTCTCTCATCGAAACCGGGCACATTGCCACCAGTCGATGATCGAAAGGCTGACCGAGTTCGGCCAGGTAGCGGTGCACGCCCTCATCGATCAAGGCCATGGCCAGATCGTTCAAGGTGGCATCGTAATGGCGGGCCACACGCCGCATGGCTTTCAGCGGCAAGGACAGGGTGGCCACGGTACGCGCGTTCATGACCGGTTCGTTCATCGGCCCGCGGTGCGCGGCAAAGGGCACACTGCCTTCGGTCTTGCCGCCCATCCAGTTCCACAAGCCCTTGCGCAAAGAGCCGAGCAGGGCCAGGTACTGGCTGGTGGCGGTAGAACTGATGCCCAGAACCTGCTTAATCAGAGCCTTGGGTGGCCTCGGCTTGCGCACCGGCAACTCCACGGCGAACATCGGCGGCAGCACTCCGCGCCGGCGCGTGGTCTTCAAGCTGGCATTGACTCTCCGCGCGGCACTGACGCCATCGATGGTGGCGTGGTGCATCTTCAGAAACAACGCGAAACGATTGCCCGGCACCCGATCAATCAGCCAGACGCGAAACAGGGGACGCGCCCGATCCAGCATGGTCTCGTGCAGGTCGCCGACCAGATGCAGCAAATCCTCGTAGCTGGCCCCATCCGGCAGCGCGATGTGCTGGACATGGTAGCGTGGGTTGTAGTAATCCGCTTTTTTCCAGACCGGGGCGTGGGTGACTTCCAGATCGGGAATGCAGTCAAACGGCGCGGTCGGCCGAGCTTTGCGATAGGCTGCGACGATTTCGCGAACGATATCGTCACGACCGGCCGGTTTCTCGAACAGCATCAAACCGCACACGTGGATCGGGTTGGCCTGGGTTTCAGCCAGCAACCACAATAGATCCATCAGCGGGATTTTCTTCCCCATGGCCTCTTCCGGGCTTTGCTTGTCGATCAGTATACGACCTGACGGGCTCGGCACAAACCACCTGCCGGCCCGTTCCGGGGCAACCCGCGGACCCCGGCATGATTCGCGCTGGCTATACTGCCCGGCGAACTCGACAAATGCTGTAATCATGCGCCTGCGACTCTTCCCGATTTTTCTCGCCCTGTTTTGTTCCTTCCAGGTCAGCGCCACCCCGGTCGACACCGGCTACCGCGAGCCACCGCCGGAGGTCATTGCCCTGGTTGACATGGCGCCGCCGGTCACGGCCAGCGTCTCGCCCGACGGCGCTACCCTGCTGCTGCTGGCGCCGCCGGCGCTGCCCAGCCTGGCCGATCTGGCCGCGCCGGAGCTGCGCCTGGCCGGCCTGCGTTTCAACCCGGACAACCACGCCCCCGCGCAGCCGCGCTACTTCAGCAGCCTGCGTTTGCAATCGGTGGCTGGCGAGCCGAACCCGGTCATCATCGACAACCTGCCGGACACACCGCGGGTTCTGGCGGCCGCCTGGTCGCCGGATGGACAGCACATCGCCTTCCTGCAGATCGAACAGGAACGCGTGGAGCTCTGGCATGTCGATGTCGCCGAAGCAACGGCACGGCGCTGGAGCGAACATCCGGTCCATGCCGCCTGGGGCCAGGGTTGGGGCTCGGTGGCGCGCAGCTACATGGAATGGTCGCCGGACAGCGATTCGGTCATCGTCCGCGCCCTGCCCCCGAAGCGGACCACGCCGCCGGCGCGCGATCCCGTTCCGACCGGTCCGGTGGTGACCGAAACCCGCGGCCGCAGCGCGCCGACGCGGACTTTCCAGGATCTGCTGTCCGACCGGCACGATGAACTGCTGTTCGAACATCATTTCACCACCCAGTTGCTGCGCATCGATCTGGACGGCAACACCCAGCCGCTCGGTCAACCCGATCTGATCCCGGGCTTCAGCGTTGCCCCCGATGGTGAACATATTCTGGTCATGCGCTTAACCCCGCCATGGTCGTACGCGGTACCGTTTTCCCGCTTTGCCCACGCGCTCGAGGTCTGGACCGCGGACGGCGAACTGACCCATCGGCTCGCAGACAACCCGGTTGCCGACAACCTGCCGATCGCTTTTGACGCGGTTATCGAAGGTCCGCGCTCGGTCGGCTGGCGCGGCGACGCCGATGCCATGCTGGTCTGGGTCCAGGCCGTCGACGGCGGCGACCCGGCCAACGAGGCGGACTATCGCGATCATGTCTACCAACATAGCGCGCCGTTTGCTGGACAGCCCGAACGGGTTTTGCGCTCGCCCTACCGGGTACGCTGGATGGCAGCCGGCGACGGCGAGACCGCCCTGGTCTGGCAGCGCTGGTGGGCCACGCGCATGGAGCGGGTCTCGCGCATTGCACCGGATCATCTGGATCGTGCGCCTGAAATCCTATGGGAGCGGCGCTATGAGGATCGCTATGCTGATCCGGGCACGCCCACCACGTTCCGCGACGCACGCGGTCAGTCGCGCCTGCTGATCGACGACGGCGCGTTGATCCTGTTCGGCCAGGGCGCCTCGCCGGAGGGCAACCGGCCGTTTGTCGACCGCTTGAGCCTGGCCGACGGCAGCAGCGAACGGCTGTGGCAATCCGAATCGCCCTACTACGAGCAGCCGGTCAGCTTGCTTGATCCTGAACTCGGCCAGTTGCTGACCCGCCGCGAGTCGCAGGATCAGCCGCCGGATTTCTTTGTCCGCTCGCTGGATGACGGCACACTACGCGCCGTGACCCGAACCGAGCACCCTCTGCCCGACATGCTGGGCGTGCACCGCGAACTGATCACCTTCGAGCGCGAGGACGGGGTCATGCTCTCGGCCACCCTGTTACTGCCGGCCGACTACGATTCCGAGCGCGACGGGCCGCTGCCAACGGTGGTCTGGGCCTACCCACGCGAGTTTCTCAGCGCCGATGCCGCCGGTCAGCTGGCCGACTCGCCCTATCGCTTCAACCGCCTGAGCTACTGGAACGCGCAGTTCCTGGTCACCCAGGGTTATGCCGTGCTCAACAACGCCACCATGCCGGTGGTCGGCAGCGAGGGCGTTGAACCCAACGATCGTTTCGTCGAGCAGCTGACAATGAATGCCGAAGCCGCCATCTCGGCCGGGGTCGAGCGAGGCGTCACCGACCCGGAGCGGGTGGCCATCGGCGGCCACTCTTATGGCGCGTTCATGACCGCCAGCCTGCTGGCCCATACCGACCTGTTCCGCACCGGCATCGCCCGCTCCGGCGCCTACAACCGCACCTTGACCCCGTTCGGCTTTCAGTCGGAACAGCGCACGCTATGGGACGATCCGGAACTGTACTTTGCCGTCTCGCCGTTTTTTCATATCCACCGGATGAGCGCACCGCTGTTGCTGATTCACGGCATGGAAGACAACAACTCCGGCACCTTCCCGATGCAAAGCGAGCGTCTGTACCAGGCCATTCGCGGACTGGGCGGCACTGCCCGGCTGGTCATGCTGCCGCTGGAATCACACGGCTACCGGGCGCGCGAATCGGTGCTGCATATGCTGTATGAAACCGTGGAATGGCTGAACGAGCACCTGGCCGGAGACTGAGCGCCAAGGCAGTCCCACCGCGGCGGCGAGTCGACCGGCGATGAGCCCGGCGCCACCCGCGGCGGGCGCTCTTCAGCCGGGCATTCTTGCCCAGTTCGGTTCGCTGCTGACCTACGGTCGGCGCGCGCTGAGCCTGGTCTGGGCCACCAGCCCCGCGCTGACCGTGGTGCTGGCCGCCCTGACCCTGGTCGCCGGCCTGCTGCCGGCCGGTATCGCCTGGGTCGGCAAGCTTTTGGTCGACAGCGTGGTCGCGGCCATCCAGGGCGAGGCCGGCACCGGTGAAGTCTGGCTGTGGCTGTCAGTCGAGGCGGTGCTGGTCGCCGCCATGGCGGCGGCACAGACCGGTCTGAACATCTGCAACAACCTGCTGCGGGCCCAGTTGGGTCAGCGGGTCAATGTGATGATCCTGGAAAAGGCCCAGCAGCTGGAGCTGGCCCAGCTGGAAAACGCCGAATTTTACGACCGCCTGACCCGGGCCCGGCGCGAGGCGTCTTCGCGGCCGCTGGCGCTGGTCCAGAAAACCTTTGGCGTGATCCAGAATGGCATCGCCATCCTGAGCTTCAGCGGCCTGCTGCTGGCCTTTTCGCCCTGGGCCGTACTGTTGCTGATTGCTGGGGGGCTGCCGGCGTTTTTTGTCGAGGCCAAATTTGCCGGCCAGGCCTACCGGCTGTTCCGCTGGCGCTCTCCCGAGACGCGTGAAATGATGTACCTGGAATCGGTCCTCGCGCGCGACGACTACACCAAGGAAGTCAAGCTCTACGGCCTGGCGCCACGGCTGCTGGAGCGCTACAAGGCCATTTTCCGCAAAATCTTCCGCGAAGACCGGGCACTCACCATCCGCCGCGGCTGGTGGGCTTTTGCCTTGGGTTTGGTCGGCACGGCCACGCTGTACGCCGCGTTTGCCTGGGTGGTGCTGGCCACGGTCTCGGGTGAGCTGTCGCTAGGCCAGATGACCATGTATTTGATGGTGTTTCGCCAAGGCCAGTCAGCGGTCAGCGCCAGCCTGACGGCGATCAATGGCATGTACGAGGACTACCTGTACCTGAGCAGCCTGTATGAATTTCTCGAGCTGCCGGTCCGAGTGCGCCAGGGCGGCGTCAAGGCCGGGGACCGACCCGGCGCGGGCCTGGAAATCAGCGGCCTGTCCTTCCGCTATCCCGGCAACGAGGCGCTGGCGCTGGACGGGATCAATCTGAACCTCCAGCCCGGCACCAGCCTGGCGCTGGTCGGTGAAAACGGCTCGGGCAAAACCACCCT
>SLJA01000209.1 GCA_007135355.1 Wenzhouxiangella sp. | reverse complement strand
GCCGTGGGCTGCGTTCCGCTCGCTTGAATTGGCGACGGCCAGTCCTGCACTCGCGCGCCTTGCCCACAACGCTTGTGCGACGGCTGAGCGTTACCTAATTAGCCGCATGGCCCACTAGCCGTCCTCGCTCACGACGGTGACCTTGATCTCGGTTTGCACATCGGCGTGCAGGATCAAGCCTACCGTGTATTCACCGGGTTCACGAATCGGACCTTCCGGCATATCGACTTCCGATTTCTCCACGGCAAAACCCATTTCGGTAAGCTTGGCCGCAACTTCGTTGGGATTGATCGAGCCATAAAGACGCCCTTCCGGGCTGACCGCCACCATGAACAAAACGGTATCGATGCCGTCGATGGCATCCTTGCGCGCCTGCGCCGAAGCGAGCTTTTCATTGGCCTGGCGCAGCAGCTCTTCCCTGCGGGCCTCGAACTTCTCCAGATTTTCCGGCGTCGCCGGTATGGCCTTCCCGCGCGGCAGCAGGTAGTTGCGCCCATAGCCCGGGCGAACACTGACGGTGTCGCCCAGATCACCGAGATTGTAGATATTTTCCAGCAGAATGAGTTTCATTTGTCCACCCGCCCCTTAATGATTGTCGGAGTACGGCAGCAGAGCCAGGTACCGCGCACGCTTGATCGCGGTGGCGAGCTGGCGCTGATACTTGGCCTTGGTACCGGTAATGCGGCTGGGTACAACCTTGCCGGTTTCGGTGATGAAGTCTTTGAGCAACTCGACATCCTTGTAGTCAACTTGCTCGATTCCCTCGGCGGTGAAACGGCAGTACTTGCGTCTTCTCATGAAACGGGCCATGGCTATTTCTCCACCTTGTCGTTGTCGTCATCGGACGACTCATCATCGTCATCGTCGTCGCTGTCATCATCGCTCTCGTCGTCACGATCATGTCCGCGCCGGCGCTGCTCTCGCTCATCCTTGTTTTCCTTGCGCTTGAGCATGATGGACGGCTCGGTTTCAGCTTCGTCCTTGCGCACGGTCAGATAACGCAGAATGGCGTCATTGAAACGGAAAATGCCTTCCAGTTCTTCCAGCGTGGCGGCGTCACACTCGATGTTGAGCATGATGTAATGCGCCTTGTGCAGTTTGGCGATCGTATAGGCCAGCTGCAGCCGTCCCCAATCTTCGCTGCGGTGCACTTGTCCGCCGTTGGTTTCAACCAGGCCGCGGTAGCGCTCGAGCATGCCAGGCACCTGCTCGCTCTGGTCCGGATGGACCAGCAGAACGATTTCGTAGTGTCTCACTCAAATCTCCTTGTGGATTTTCACCGCGGTTACAGGTTCACCGACCCGAACAACGGCCAAAAGCCCCCGACAGCGCCCGAATCGGGACGCGCCGTGGAGCAAGGGTGCCTGACACCAGCACGCGCCAGGCAAGAGCGGAATTATAGCGGGAACGGCCAGCACAGCGCAAGCCCTTGAGTGGGCTCAGAGCGCTTCGGCCAGTGAGTCAACCGGCAACGGTGAAACTTTCGCCGCAGCCGCATTCACCGGTCACGTTGGGATTGCGGAAACGGAACTCGCGCACCAGGCCGTCATGGACAAAGTCAACCGTCGTGCCGCTGACCATGGGCAAAGCCTTGTCGGACACCACCACCTTGAGCCCCTGATCCTCGAACACGTGATCGCCGTCACTGGCGCCCTGGGCAATGCCTACATCATAGGCCCAGCCCGAGCACCCAGTCCGCCGGACATCCACGCGCAGACCAATCCCGCCTTCGCGGGCCATGAACTCACGCACGCGGCTGGCCGCCGCTTCGGTCAGGGAAATATTGCCTTCGCTCATCGATCAAATCCTTGCTGGAACGCCATGTCCAGTATTATTGGGGATTGCCCTCATTCATTCAACCGATTACAAGGGACTGACCCCGATCACCATGAAGATCGCAAGTGTACGCCAGGTTCTCGGCGGCGAAATCACAGCCGGATCAGAAGTCATCGTCCAGGGCTGGGTGCGAACCCGGCGCGACTCCAAGGCTGGATTTTCTTTTATCCATATCAATGACGGCTCCTGTTTTGCCAACCTGCAGATTGTTGCCGACAAGAACCTGCCGAACTACGAAGACGGCATTCTGCGACTGACCAGCGGCGCGTCCGTTCGCTGTCACGGCAGCGTGGTGGAGTCCAAGGGGCGCGGACAAAGCGTGGAAATACAAGCCGTTGAGCTTGACATTCCGGGCCTGGTCGACGACCCCGACCACTACCCGATCCAGCCCAAGCAGCACTCCTTCGAGTTTCTGCGCAGTGTGGCCCACCTGCGGCCGCGGACCAATACTTTTGGTGCCGTCACACGCGTGCGCCATGCCGCCGCACGGGCCATCCACGAGTTCTTCGACGAAAACGGCTACTTCTGGGTCAATACGCCCATCATCACGGCATCCGACGCAGAAGGCGCCGGCCAAATGTTCCGGGTCAGCACGCTGGACCTGATGAATCTGCCGCGCACGGACCAGGGCGAAGTCGATTTCAGTGAGGACTTCTTCGGCCGCGAAACCTTTCTGACCGTCTCCGGCCAGCTCAATGTCGAGGCCTTCTGCCTGGCCATGAGCAAGGTCTATACCTTCGGCCCCACCTTCCGCGCCGAAAACTCCAATACCGCACGCCACCTGGCCGAGTTCTGGATGGTAGAGCCGGAAGTGGCCTTCGCCGATCTGGACGACCTGGCCACGCTGGCCGAGGATTTCCTCAAGTTTGTGTTTGCGCGCGTACTGGAACGCTGCCCGGATGACATGGCGTTTTTCGCCGAACGCATCGAACCCCAGGCCATCAGCCGGCTCGAGGCGCTGGTCGACAGCCGTTTCGTGCGCATGGACTACGCCGAGGCGGTCGACATTCTTAAGGCTTCAGGTAAGCACTTTGAATTCAAGCCGGATTGGGGTGTAGACCTGCAGACCGAACACGAGCGATTCCTGACCGAAGAGCATTGCAAGGCACCGGTCGTGGTGATGAACTACCCTGACGAAATCAAGGCCTTCTACATGCGTTTGAACGACGATCAACGCACGGTCGCGGCCATGGATGTGCTGGCGCCGGGCATCGGCGAAATCATCGGCGGCAGCCAGCGCGAGGAAAGACTTGATGTACTGACCCAGCGCATGGCCCAGCACGGCCTGGACCAGCAGACCTATCGCTGGTTCCTCGACCTGCGCCGCTACGGCACGGTGCCGCATGCCGGCTTTGGCTTAGGCTTTGAGCGCCTGCTTAACTACATCACGGGCTTAAGCAACATCCGCGATGTAATTCCCTATCCGCGCACGCCAGGAAACGCGGCGTTCTGAATCCGACATCGCCAGTCTAACGCAGAGACTGGGAGGCGCAGAGGTCGCAGAGGAAAAGAGGTTGGTTCGCCGTGTACACCGCACCGACCACCCCTCAGGGAAAAAACATTCTTTCCTCTGCGTGCTCTGCGCCTCCCAGTCTCTGCGTGATGCTTCCCCCAAGTCGGCAAATCACTCAGCTACCGGCCTGACGGGATAAGATTCAGAACACGTGCTGGCTGAGCCAGAACCAGAACGGTACGGTGAGTGCTGAAAGCAGCACACCCCAAGCGACCAACGCCGGCGCCAGGCGAACGGCCAGGCCCGCTCCGGTCAGCAACGCGGCGGCCGTGATCATCGGAGGCATCGCCGACTCCAGTACAGCCACCCTCGCAACATCGCTGTCAGCCCCCAGCAACCAGGCCAGCGCCATGGCAGCAGCCGGCAAAACCAGCAGTTTTCCGGTCAAACCGATCAATAGCGGTACACGGTCGCTGGAAACCAGGCGCAGTTTCAGGCTCATGCCGATGGCCAGGGTGACCAGCGGCAGCAACATGTCGGCAAAGCGCCGGGTAATCTCGTCCAGCCAGCCTGGGAACCAGGCGTTGCCCAGCACCAGGGCGAACACCAGAGCCAGAAAGGGCGGAAAGCTGACGACACGGCGCAGCATGGAGAGCGCATCCGGGTTGGAGCCTGCTCCATACCAACCGACCACGAAGAGCACATGCGTACACACAATCAGGAAGGAACCGAACTGGTCATAAACCACCGCCAGCGGAAGCGCCTCGGGCCCCAGCAGGGCCTCGACCAGCGGAAAACCGAGGAACGACGTATTGCCCAGCGGAATCAGCACCAGCAGCGCCGCGGTGGCCTCGCGCGACAAGTTCAACCAGCGCGCCAGCGGCAACACGATGACCACGGTCAGGGCCAACAGCAGCCAAGGGATCAGCACCAGCGGCAGCAGCGACCAGGACGGCTCAAGCCCGGGCAGGTGAATGACAATCAGCGCCGGCAGACATAGGGTGATCACGACCTTGTTGAGCACATCCGGCGTCTCCTGCGGCAAAACGCGAAAGCGCGCCAAAAGCCAGCCGACGGCGATCAGAATCAGGATGAGAATGTAAGAACTCACGGCGGGGAAAGGCTGATGCGGGCTGCTATGATAGTCGACAGACAGAGGAGGGAACCTCGATCCATGCCGTTACCGGTATGGCATCGCGGTTTGAGGTCCGATCTTGGTCACAAAAAACGCTCATCAACTCGGCACCTGGCCCACCGCCAAAAGCTTGGCGTGGTGCGGTCAGGTGTTCGTTGCCCTGACCCTGGTGTGGATCGCGCTCAACGGTTTCGAGGGTCTGTATGCGGGCGTGCCCGCGGCATTCGCCGCAGCTGCCCTGGGCACTCTTTACGCGCGCGGTCAACCCTACCCCTGGCACCCGCTGCGCTGGCTGGTTTTCGCCGGATTTTTTCTGCTTGAGTCCGTCAAGGGGGGTACTGATGTGGCGTGGCGGGCCCTGCATCCCGCGCTCAAGATCGAGCCGGAATTCCAGCCTTATGACATCGAGTTGCCGCCGGGGCTGCCCACCACCCTGCTGACCAGCCTGGTCAGCCTGCTGCCGGGAACCTTGAGCGTACGCCTGTTCGAGCATGAGCACGTTTTGAATGTGCATGCCCTGACGCCATCGGCGATTGACTCGGTCAGGCGCCTGGAGCGCATGCTGGGCTGGGTATTCGGCGCGCCGAGGCCCAATCCATGATGGACGTGGCCCTGCCCGCGGTTGCGGTGTTTCTGCTGCTGAATCTGGTTGCCGGCATGCTCCGAGTCTACCGCGGTCCGACCCTGGCCGATCGCATGCTCGCGGCGCTGCTGTTCAGCACCACCACCGTGGCGATTCTGTTACTGATGGCCGAGTGGATGGCCATGCCCGCATTGCGTCATGTCGCACTACTGTTCGTGATGCTGGCCAGCATCCTGTCGCTGGCTTTTGTCGGTCTGCCACGCGACGCCGATGAGGAGGACACATGAGCGTCGAGGAAGGCATTGCCCTGCTGTTTTTGCTAGCCGGCTGCGCCTTCTACCTGGCCGGCACCATCGGTTTGCTACGCTTTCCCGACGTATTCTGCCGGCTGCATGCCCTGACCAAGGCCGACAACGTCGGCTTGGGCCTGGTTTGTGTGGGTCTGGCATTGCTCAGCGGTCAGGCAAGGGTCGCGTCCATGCTGCTGTTGATCTGGCTGGTCGGACTGCTGGCCGCTACGGTTTCCGCCCACCTGATCGCTCGACACGCCTACGAGCGCGACGCCCCCCCTGAGCATGAGGGGCCGAGCTAATGATGGCGCTGCTGCTGGACGGCCTGATCGTGCTGGCACTGGTGAGTCTGGCCGTCCAGGCCATCAGTGGTCGCTCGCTGTTTCGCGGCATCATCCATTTTGTTGTGTTTGGTCTGACCATGGCCCTGGCATGGGCCCGAATTGGAGCTCCGGATCTGGCCATGGCCGAGGCTGCCATCGGCGCCGGGCTGACCGGCGCGTTGATGATGGTGGCTTACCGTCGTTTGGTGGCACAAGGGGACAACCACAGCCCAAGGGCGCCAGCGCAAAAATCCAGGCTGGCGATTCCCATTGCGGTGGGGTCGGGCCTGCTGGTCGGGGTCATCGGTCTCGGTGCCTTGCTGGCCGACAACCCACCCGGGGAAGCCGGTCTTATCGTGTTGGAGACCCTGCCGGAATATGGACTGGGTAATGCCATCACCGGTGTGCTGCTATTGTTTCGCGGGCTGGATACTCTGTTGGAGATCGCGGTCCTGTTAACCGCGTTGCTGGCCGCGCGCGCCCTGGCCGGCACGGGCGACAGCAGCGCCACGGCGCGCACTCAACATCCGGAAACCCCGCTGGTCGGCGCCTTGCTGGCGGTAGTAATTCCCTTAACCATCCTGGTTGCGGTCCACCTGCTGCGCGCCGGCACCCACGAAACCGGCGGCGCGTTTCAGGCCGGGGCCGTGCTGGCCGCCGCCGGCGTGCTACTGGTGCTGTCGGGGCGGGTGTCACGCACAGACACGGCAGGACCACTGGTGCGCCTGGGCATTCTGGCGGGCTTGAGCGCATTCATCCTGATCGGCCTGATGCCCCTGCTCTACGGAGAGGCGCTGCTGACCTTGCCGGGCATGTGGTCGATCTACCTGATCGAAACTGCCATGATGGTGTCGATCGCCGCGGCCCTGATCTTGCTGTTTGCAGATGCCGGCGGACTGAAGAGGGATCGCCGTGGCTGATTTGGGTCTGTACGTCTTTGCCGCGGCACTGCTGTTCGGAATCGGCGTGTACGGCCTGATTGTGGCCCGGCATTTGATGCGCAAGCTGTTTGCCATCAACATCATGGGCAATGCCATTTTCATTCTGATGGTCACCGCCGCCAGGCCTCTGGATGGCGCCCCGGATCCGGTGCCGCAGGCCCTGGTATTGACGGGCATCGTCATTGCGGTGTCGGCCACCGCATTCGCGCTGGCCCTGATGGTTCGACTGCATCGCGAGACCGGCCAGGTCAGTTTGTCAGCCGACAACGAGAGCGGCGGGGATGACGGCTGAAGCCCTCTCGCTGATTGTCTTTCTGCCGCTGCTGGCCGCCTGTGTCATCGTCGCCGCACCCGGTCTTTCCGCTCTGAGCGTCCGGCTGGGACTGATCCCCTTGCCTTTGCTGCTGTTGGCCCCGACCCTCGAGGTACTGGATCAGGGCACATACCGCATGGCACTGGCCGGCCACAATAGCCCGCTGGGTATCGAGTGGGCGCTAGATCCACTGAGCTTGCTGATGCTGTGGCTGAATACCGGCATTACGATCCTGGTCAGCCTGCATGCAAGCTACGGTTTCCCCCCGGCCAGCGAGGCAGGGCGGCGCTTCTGGCCCCTGTGGCTGATCTTGTTCGCCAGCATGAACGCTCTGGTTCTGTCGGCTGACCTGTTTAACCTCTATGTCACGCTGGAGTTGGTCACGTTGGCCGCCATCGGCCTGATTACGGTGGAAGGCAAACCACTGGCGCTTAGAGCCGGTATGCGCTACCTTCTGCTGGCCTTGCTGGCGTCACTGCTGTATCTACTTGGCGTCGGCCTGCTGTACGGGCAAACCGGCACTTTGGACTTGTACCTCATTGCCGAACGCATCGAGATCAGCTGGCTTCCGGTGACAGCCCTAAGCCTGATGATCGTCGGCCTGCTAATCAAGTCGGCCATTTTCCCGCTGCATGCCTGGCTGCCGGCGGCCCACGGCAACGCCCCCGGCCCGGTCAGCGCCATCCTGTCGGCGGTTGTGGTCAAGGTCTCGGTCTACATGATCTGGCGGCTGTGGTTCTGGACCGCCGCCGACTGGGATCTGGAAGCGGTTGCCCTGTTGCTCGGCCTGCTGGGCGGGGCCGCCATCCTCTACGGCTCACTGGCCGCGCTGGTCCAGGTTCGCCTGAAGATGATCATCGCCTATTCCACCGTGGCCCAACTGGGTTACCTGCTGCTGGTGTTTCCACTGGCCGGCAACCTGGCCTTCAAGGCAGCGGTCTACCAGATGCTCTCGCACGGCCTGGCCAAGGCCGCCATGTTTTTGGCCGCGGCCAACATCCTGCACGCCATCGGCACCGATCGCCTGCGCCGGCTGGCCGGCATCGATCAGCGCATGCCGCTGGACGTCTTCGCCCTGGCGCTGGCCGGCGTCAGCATCATGGGCCTGCCGCCCAGCGGCGGCTTTCTGGCCAAGTGGCTTTTCCTTGAAGCGGCTTGGGAACAACAAGCGTGGGGCTGGCTGGTGCTGGTCGCATTCGGCGGGCTGCTGGCCGCCGCCTACCTGTTCCGGGTTCTGGCGGTGGTTTGCCTGCACCCGCGGCGCAGGCTGGGTCAGCGCTCCCGCCGCCGCAGCCCCACGCCGGCCAGCTGGGCTGCCCTGCTGCTGGCGATTGGCGCGATTCTGGCCGGCTTCTTCTCCGCCCCGGTGCTGGACCTGATCACCGCCGGCTTGCCACCCGGCTTGGGCTCCCGATGAGCACCCTGCTGTACTGGACGCCACTGGCACTGGTCATGGTCTCGGCCGTGGCCGGCCTGATCATCTTCGTCGCCGGCGAACGCCGCTGGCGCCTGCGCACCACCATCAACCTCCTCGCCGCGGTGCTCAAACTATTGCTGGTGATGCTGATCGGCTTCCTGGTGTTGAGCGGGGAGACGCCGGAGTTCCGGGTCGCGCTGGTGCCGAATCTGGATCTGGTTCTGCGCGCCGACGCGCTGAGCCTGTTGTTTGCCTCGCTGTCGGCGGTGTTGTGGCTGGTCACCACCGTCTACGCCATTGCCTACCTGGAACGCTCGAAAAACCGGGCCCGCTTCTTCGGCTTCTTCAGCCTGTGCGTGACCGCGACCATGGGTGTCAGCATGGCCGGCAACCTGCTGACGTTCTTCATTTTCTACGAGCTTCTGACCTTGACCACCTGGCCGCTGGTGGTGCACAGCGGCACTCCGGCCGCCATCCGCAGCGGCCGTTTGTACCTGCGCTACACCCTGTCCGGCGGGGTACTGTTCCTGATCGGGTTGATCTGGCTGTACGGCCTGGCCGGGCCGCAGGACTTCATTGCCGGCGGCAGCCTGGTCGGTCTGGAGCTGGACTCCCGCTTCAGTCTGCAAGTCATCTTCGTCCTGCTGACCATCGGCATGGGCGTCAAGGCCGCGCTGGTGCCGCTGCACCGCTGGCTACCCGAGGCCATGGTCGCCCCGGCGCCGGTCAGTGCCCTGCTACACGCGGTGGCGGTGGTCAAGGCCGGTGCCTTCGGGCTGGTGCGGCTGGTCGAGGACGTATACGGCGCTCAGCTGGTGGCGGACATCGGGATGGACCTGCCACTGCTGCTGGTCGCCGCTTTCACCATCCTCTACGGCTCCTTCCAGGCCCTGCGCCAGACCGACCTGAAGAAACGCCTGGCCTTCTCCACCGTCAGCCAGGTGTCCTACATCATCCTCGGGATTGCCATTGGCGGCCCGGTAGCCACCATTGGCGGGGTCGTCCACCTGGTCCACCAGGGCCTGATGAAGATCATCCTGTTTTTCTGTGCGGGCACCTTCGCCGAACTGCTCGGCATCAAGTCGATTCACCAGATCGACG
>SLJA01000120.1 GCA_007135355.1 Wenzhouxiangella sp. | reverse complement strand
GCCCGCCCGTGGTCGTGGTCATGACCCAGATCGACCGCCTGCGCCCGGTGCGCGAATGGAACCCGCCCTACCGCCTCGACCCGCCCGAGGGCGCCAAGGCCGAACAGATCGTGGCCGCCGCGGGGCGGCTGGCCCATGACCTGGCCGTGCCGGTGGAGCACATCGTCCCCGTGTGCCTGCGCGATGGCCACCGTGACAACGTCGACGATGCGCTGTGGGCGACCTTGCTTGAGCGCATGGACGAAGCCCGCCGGGTGCGCCTGCTGCGCTGCCTGAAAGCCAGGAGAAGCGAGGAGAACTGGCGCCTGCTCAAGCGCCAGTTGCGCCGCTCGGGCCGCCTGATCGGCCAGGCCGCGCGCGACACCCTGTCCGGCTGAATACGGACCCGCCCACGCGTCGATCTGCGATACTCGAAGCCGGATATATGCCAGTGAACAAGAAGGGAGAGCCCATGAGCAGCCTGCAAATCGGCGCGGAATCCAAACCGCGCTTCGAGTTCCGCAGCTTCGGCCAGCAGTTCGACGCCGCCCACCAGCGCATGGCGCGCCTGTCGGTGCCCGTGCCCGAGGCCGTCTGGGAGCGCCACTCCGACGAGGTCTACATCCTGTCGCGGACCAACGACGTCAACAACACCAAGATCCGCAACGGCAAGATGGATATCAAGACCTACATCCAGAGCGTGGACGGCCTGGAGCAGTGGAACCCGCTGATGAAAGGCGAGTTCCCCATGGCGCGCGAGATGCTGGTCGATGAGGTCGTTCCCGCCTTCCAGGTCGACCTGCGCCTGCCGCAGCAGGACGCCTTCACTCTCGACGAATTCCTGGACCTGGTGCGCGCCCATCCGGAACTGCAGTCGGTGCGCGTGCACAAGCAGCGCTTCGGTTACATGGTCAACGACACCTTGTGCGAGTACGGCCTGGTACTGATCAACGGTGCTCGCGTGGCCACGATCAACTCCGAGTCCACCGAGATCGAAGCCATCAAGAAAACCATCGCCGATGTCGGCCTCGAAGGCGTCGAGAACATCAACTACCTGCAGGCCATCAAGCGCGTGATCGGCATGATCGACCGTCCGCTGGCCAACTGACGAATACCGGAATAGGGAGCCCCCATGGCACAGGAAATCGAACGCAAGTTTCTCGTCACCGGCGACTATAAGCCCGAGGTCGGCGCCAGCCAGCGCATCGTGCAGGGTTACCTGTCATCGGTCCCGGAACGCACCGTGCGCGTGCGCATCAAGGGTGATCGCGGCTACCTGACCATCAAGGGCATCGGCAGCGCCTCCGGCGCCAGCCGTTACGAATGGGAACGCGAAATCCCGACCGGCGAGGCCGAGGAATTGCTGGCCCTATGCGAGCCCGGCGTGATCGACAAGACCCGCCACCTGGTCAGCCGCGGCGCGCACACCTTCGAAGTCGACGAATTCCACGGCGACAACGCCGGCCTGGTGGTGGCCGAGGTCGAACTGGGTTCGGAGGACGAGGAGTTCGAGCGCCCGGAGTGGCTGGGAGAGGAAGTCACCGGCCAGACGCGCTACTACAACTCGCAGCTCATGCAGCATCCGTTTCGCGACTGGAAATCCTAATGAAGCCGAGGCGGCGCGCGTCTCACTAACTTATGGGCAGGCACTCTATCGATTGAAGATCGTCGCGATTCAAGCCGCGGCGACCGCCAGAATCGCCAGCAGGCCGGCGCCAAAAATCACGATCAGGCCCAGAACCAGCAGCACCAGGGCGAGACTCAGATAGCCCAGAATCAGACCAGCCAAAGCCAGGCCGTCGCCCAGCAGTGCCCCACGCGCCTCGCGAATCTGCCCGCGCGCCACGTGTCCGGCAATGATGGCGATCACAGCGCCAATGATCGGCAGCGCCACCCAGCTCAGTATCCCGAACACCAGGCTGATGATGGCCAGGGGTGAAGTCTCTGTCGGCTCTACTCTCATCGCTGCCTTGCCCGGCTGGATCGCAAGCCTCGATGATAAAACAGCTTGAACCGGCACAACGGCAGACGCCGCTGCCAGCTATACTGGAGTTCGGTGTTGCCGGGGATTAATCCATGCGCCAGACCGAGCCCAATCACGGTTTTTCCGCTGTCGCTGAAAAGATGCAGGCTGCCGGTGTGGGCGAGCTTGCCGTGCGCACTTTCCGCCATTATTACCAACAGCTGCTGGAGGGTCGCTCCGGCCTGCTGGGCGAAGACCGCATTGGCCCGGTGAAACATGCACCGGCCCTGGAAGACTGGGCCGGGCGGGCCGAAACAGGCCGCGATGCCCTGGCCCAAACGGTCATTATCAAACTCAATGGTGGCCTGGGCACCAGTATGGGCCTGAACCAGGCCAAGTCGCTGCTGCCGGCACGCGAAAACTTAAGCTTTCTCGAACTGATTGCGCGCCAGGTTCTGCATCTGCGCAGCAGCAGTGGCCAGCCCGTACCGCTGCTGCTGATGAACAGCTTCAACACCGATGCCGACTCACTGCATCACTTGGCCGCCCTGCCGCAACTGGCGACAGACCAGGCGCCGCTGCCGCTGTCGTTCGTGCAGAACCAGGTGCCGCGACTGCATGCCGAGACGCTGGAGCCCATCGCCTGGCCGGACGCGCCGCAGCGCGAATGGTGTCCGCCGGGACACGGCGATCTTTACACCGTGCTCCGCGCCTCCGGTCTGCTGCAGGATCTGATCACCCGCGGCTACCGCTATGCCTTCGTCTCCAATGCCGACAACCTGGGTGCCTCGCTGAATCTGGACATACTCGGCCAATTTGCCGCTGAGGAGATTCCATTCCTGATGGAGGTCACCGAACGCAGCCCGGCCGACCGCAAGGGCGGACATCTCGCTCAGGATCGTGACGGTCGCCTGGTGCTGCGCGAATCGGCCCAGTGTCCGCCGCAAGAGCGCGAGCAGTTCCAGGACATCGAGCGTTATCGCTATTTCAACACCAATAACCTGTGGCTGAACCTGGCCGCGCTGGAGCGCGAACTGGAAGCACGCGACGGCGTCCTCGGCCTGCCGATGATCCGCAACGACAAGCATGTGGTGCCGGAAGACCCGAGCACGCCGAAGGTGATACAACTCGAGACCGCCATGGGTGCTGCCATCGAAGTCTTCGCCGGTGCCCGCATCCTGAACGTGCCGCGCACGCGCTTCGCGCCGGTCAAGACCACCAGCGACCTTCTGGCGCTGTGGTCCGACCGTTACCGGGTCGAAGCCGACGGCAGCGTCGTAGCCGTGACCGACAGTCCGCTGTGCATCGATCTGGACGAGCGCCACTTCAAGGCCATCGAAGGCTTCCGCGCCCGCTTTCCGGCCGGCGCCCCATCGCTGCTGCACGCCGAGTTGTTCAGTGTGGAAGGCGACATCCTGTTCGAGCGCGAGGTCGTAATCCGTGGCCGGGTTCGGCTGGTGTATGGCGGCCCCGGCCAGCGCCGCATCGCTGCGGGAACCGTGCTCGAAGACATTGACGAAACCGTTTGAGGGCCCCGCTCAAGCTCCCAGGCAGGCGCTGACCAGCCGCTCGAAACGCTTGCCCCCGCGCAGCGGGTCGGCGCAGGGCAAACCGTGATCGCGCTCTAGTTTATCCATCAGCCTGTCGGCCTCCGACTCCGGTAAACCGGCGGTATTGAGGCTGATCCCGCCAAAGCGCACCGCGGGCCGGCGCAGCCTGGCGTGGGCCAGATGCAGATCGAGCACGCTTTCGATCGGCGGCAGCGGGAAGTCCGGTCCATAGCCGGAGACATGATGGCGATCGTGGGCGTGGCACAGCACCAGCACATCCGGTTGGGCACCTTGCAGCAGCCCCAGTGACACCGCCGCATAACCCGGATGAACCAGCGAACCCTGGCCCTCGATGATGTCCCAATGATCCGGGTCGGCCGCCGGCGTCAGCACTTCGGCCGCCCCGGCAATGAAGTCGGCCTTGACCGCATCGATCGGCAAGCCGGCACCGGCGATCAGAATGCCGGTCTGGCCCGTGGCCCGAAAATCCACATCGATTCCGCGTTGGCGAAAAGCCATGGTCAAGGCCAGAGCGGTATATTTTTTGCCCAGTGCACAGTCGGTGCCGACGGTCAGCAGACGCTTGCCCGATCGCGGCTTGCCCGATGCCACCGGCAAATCGGGCGGCGGAACCCGGACGTCGATCAGTCGGCGCCCGCGGCGCTCGGCCACAGCGGCCAGTTCGGGTACGCCACTCAAGGGGGTATGCATGCCGCTGATCAAGTCCAGACCGGCTTCCAGGGCCTCGACCAGACCGGGCACCCAGGCCGGCTCGATGCGTCCCCCCACCGGCGCCACGCCGATCACCAGCGAGCGGGCGCCGCGCTCCCTGGCCGCGGCCGGCGCCAGAGTCGGCAGTCCAAGACGGAGATCATTGCCGGGCAGCGACCATTCGCCCACGCAACGCTCCGGCACCCAGTCGCGCAAGCCCTGCGCGGTCTTGGCATAGCGCGGATCGGACACATCGGCCAGGTACAACAGGTAGGGCTGGGGCAGATGGACCATCGTCATCGGGCGGTCTCCGCCGGATGGTCCCAAACGCCTGGCGGACAATCGACCCGACCCTCGGCGTAGACGACCCCAGGCTCAATATCACGGGCCAGGTGCCAGGGCCCATCCAGATCCACCACCTGGCACAACTGCCCGACCAGAAAGGCCGGCGCACAAGACAGCGACGTCCCAATCATATTGCCGACCATGACCTCGAAGCCCAGAGAGCGCGCACGCCGCGCCATGGCCAGACCCTCGGTCAGCCCGCCGCATTTGTCCAGCTTGATGTTGACCACCTCGAACAGGCCGCGCATGGCGTCCAGGTCAGCCGAGGTCTGGACGCTCTCATCAGCGGCCAGCGGAATCGGCGATTTCAGTCCGCGCAGCGCTTCTTCCGCGCCAATCCGGCAGGGCTGCTCCAGCAGCGACACCCGCTCGGCGACCAGCACCGGCAACAAGTCCTCGACCGCGGCCCGATCGAAGGCCTGGTTGGCATCCACGCCCAGCCACACATCCGGGCGCACCGCGCGCACCGCCCTTACCCGCTCGGCGTCCTGACCGTCGCCGACCAGCTTGAGCTTGAGCGCGCGGGCAAGATCCACGACCTCGGCCCGGCTCGCCATGAGCTCGGGCGAATCCGCGCCCAGGGTAAAGGTAGTCAGCAAGGGCCGTGGCCGCTCCAGACCGGCCAGCTGCCAGGCCGGCACCCCCTGTTCCCGTGACTCCAGGGCCCACAGGGCACAGTCCAGCGCGTTGCGCGCGCCACCCGCGGGCAGCAACTCCTGTACGGATTCGCGACGGATCCCCGCCTCGATCTGCCCGCGCACCGCTTCGATCTGGGCCTTGATCGTGGCCGCCGTCTCGCCGCGATAGTACACACCGGTCCCCTCGCCGCACCCGGTATGGCCATCGCGCCTTAAGCGACAGATTACGATGTCCAGATGCTCCCAGACATGACCGGTGATCCTGAACGGTACCTTCAAGGGCCAGGACTGTATTTCGAGATCAAGCTGCATCCCGTTCGGCATGTTGTGTGTTTTCGACATGATTGCAGTGCGCGCCAAGGTCCTTTGCCAAGGTGAATTCTAGCGCTTCCCCGCGCTCGCTCAGGGGTCCTGGGCAGAACGATAGAGATCGTCTTGCAGGAGCCGCAACAGCTGATCCGTTAGCGTTTCAATCTCGTCAAAGCGACGCAGGGCCTTTTCCCGGTGGCCGCTTCGCGCCAAAGCCAGTAGTTCCGTGGCCCGGGACTGCAGTTGCCAGTGTGCCTTGTGCCAATCGTCGGCAACCGCGGCCAATCCGGCCCCATCCTGATCCAGCCAGTGGACAAAATCGGCTGCGGGACGATCGAGCTCGGCCAAGTCGCTACGCCTACCGGAAAGAAACTGATGCAAGCGCTCGCGCCAGGCTGAGTACTCAACCACGGCGTCGAGCAGTGGCAGTCTGGCGCTTTCTACCGCTTCGGTCTCCAGCCACGACCCAGGCGGACGCCACTGTTGCAGCCATTCGGGCACTGAGTCCGCCGGCATGGGCCGGGCAATGGCGTATCCCTGGCCCTGCCGGCAGCCCAGCTGCAGCAGCATTCTTCCATGCGCCTCGGTTTCCACACCTTCGGCAATCACTTCATGCCGGAAGGTACGCGCAAGGCTGATGATGCCGCGCAGGATGGCCAGATCGTCGGGGTCATGCAACATGTCGCTGACGAAGCTGCGATCAATCTTGAGCGTGGCGACCGGCAACTGCTTGAGATAAGACAGCGAGGAATAGCCGGTACCGAAGTCATCGAGCGAGAAACGGATCCCCTGGCTGGCCGCCGCCCTGATGATACCGACCAACTGGTCCGTCTCGGCCAGCGCGCTGGTTTCCACCACCTCCAGCTCCAGATCACCTGGCTGCACGTTCGGGTAGCGCTGCAGCCGCCGCATGAGACCGTCGATGAAATCAGCTTGAACCAGCTGCAGCGGATCAATGTTGACGCTGACCGGCAACGCCCGTCCGGCCTTCCGCCAGGCGCTGATCTGTGCCAGCGCGGTTTCCAGAACCCAGTCACCCAAACGAATGATCAATTGATGGTTTCGCAGGGCGGGCAGAAAATCCGCGGGCGGCAGTAAGCCCTGTTCCGGATGCTGCCATCGAACCAGCGCTTCCATGCCAACGCCGCAGCCCTTTTTCATGTCAACCTTGGGCTGATAGTAGAGAACAAACTCTTCGTCTTCCAGGCCCTGCCGGATTCGATCCAGGTGGCGATTCGCACTACGCAGCGCACGGTCGTGTTCGGCATCAAAGAAATGGTAGCGATTTCGGCCTCCCAGCTTGGCCTGATACATCGCCTGGTCAGCTTCCCGCAGCAGTTGATCGGCATCGGCAGCATCGCTTTGCGGGTAAAAGCTCACACCCAGGCTGGCCGAGACCCGCAGGCGATGGCCCTCATATTCGATGGGTTCCGCCACGGCATCCAGCAATCGGCGCAACACCGGCCGGCAGCATTCAACGTCCTTAAGTCCGACCAGCACCAGGGCAAACTCGTCCCCGCCAAGCCGCGCCACTGTATCGCCGTCCCGCAAGGCCTGCTGCATGCGCCGGGCCACCTTGACCAGCAATTGATCACCCACCTCGTGGCCAAAGCGGTCATTGATCGGTTTGAACGCATCCAGATCCAGACAGGCCACGCCGAGCAGATCCTGACGCCGCCGGGCGTGCACCATTGCCTGCTGCAACCGGTCAGCCAGCAACACCCGGTTGGGCAGACCAGTCAATAAATCATGGTAGGCGGCATGCTCGATCTGCAGCTGAGCCAGTTTGCGCTCGGTGATGTCGGTATCCGAGCCGCGCACGCCAATCAACGCACCACGGTCATCGAACAACGGCAGCACGGTAGTACTGACCCAAAGGACACGACCGTTGCGGGCCTGAACCCGGTTCTCGTAACCGGAAAAACGCCGCCCACTTCGGATCTGCTGCAGACCCTCCCGACGCACAAGCTCCCGGTCCTCCTCGGGGATCAGGTCATAGAAATACTTCTTGCCGACAATCTCCTCTGTGGAGTAGCCAAGAATATCGGTCACCAGTGGGTCGACATCGGTGTACAAGCCGTCCAAGTCAACCTGCCAACGAAACGAACGACTTTCCCGCGCCAGCGCGTGGAAGCGGGCCTCGCTCTCGGCCAGATCCCGCACGATCTGGCGACGGCGTAGAGCGCCGGCCAGAATATCGGCCACGGCCTGCAGCATATGTACTTGCTCGCCAGGCCAACGGCGCTGGGCACGCACCGAATCAAAACCAATGAAGCCTAATAACTGGGCCTTTTCATCCTGCATGGGCAGGCAAACCAACGAACGGATAGACTGACTTTGAAGGATATGTCGCTCGGCCGCTGCGCTGGGCGGAAGCTGATTGACATCCTCGATATGAATCGGTCGTTTTTCGCGCCACTGGTCCAGCCACCAGGTCTTGTCCGCCATGGAAACAGACTGCAGCAGCGGCTTTTGCGCAGCGATGCCTGGCGCACACCACTCGTGCGTGTTAGTGGCGCTGGCCCGATCCGGGGAAAACTCGAACAGATAAGCCCGATCGACGGCGAACAATTGCCCCAGAGAGGCCAGGGCTTGATCGAGTCGCTGATCGAAAGCCTGGTCCTCCGCCGCGCTGACCAAGCCGGCGGCGATGTCCGCCACCAGCGCCTGGAAGCGCTGGCTAAAACGCTCTCGTTCACGCTGTTGCTGCTCTTCGGAGATATCTCGGGCGATGCCCAGGATGCGGTAGGGTTCACCTTGCCCGTCGCGCACCAGGCTCGCCGACATGCGCGTTGGGAACCGATTGCCAAGCCGATCAACGTGGCCAATGTCGGCCACCAGGTAACCATCTTCAAGCAATCGCTGCATTCCCGGATTGACCTGCTCCTCCAGCTGATCCGGGGTATGAAATATCTCAAGGTGACGGCCAACGGCCTCCTCCGCGGTATACGCATGCATCTCGGCCCAGGCCGGATTGACAAAACGAACCCTGCCGTCCATATCGGTGAGGGTGATTCCGTCGTTGGACTGCTCCACCGCGCTCCTGAACTCCTGCAGGGCCGCCGTTCGTTCCCGCACCGCGCGCTCCAGGGTTTCGCGCCGACGGGTCATCAAGCCGACCACGACGGCCAGCATCAGGGTAAGCAGAGTGCCGGCAATCAGCGTTCGCGCACCCGCCAGGTTACGCTGGGCAGCGATGAATACCGGCCCCGGCGCGGCGCGGATCAGAAAAGTCTCGCCCAATGCCAGCACCGGGCGCTCCAGAAGCAATGAAGTGGGCGCATCGTCGGCATCCGTGCCGAGGGCGGATTGGGTCAGTGGTTCGCGAACGCCATCTTCGCGCAGCAGCCATAACTCCAGCTCCAGAGTTCCGTCCCCGGTCCAGGACGAGACCATATCGTCAAATGCCTTACTGGTAATCACCATGCCTTCGCGGGCAGTGGAACTGAGTCGCGGGCCAGTGGGCTGAAAAACCAGCATCTGGCCGCGTAAAGGTGACAAATACGCACCCTCCAGCGGACCCAGTGCCGTTACCAGACCAATGTCTTCGGCCGCCTCGATGGCGGCACGCAAGTGCGGCAGCGCGGCCAGGTCGACACCTTCCACCGCAAGTCGCAGAATGGCTTCCGTGGCCAGGGTGAGCGGGTAGAGCCATTCGCGGCTCGCAGCATCGGGTTCGGACGGACTTTGCGACTCCATTTCCCAAACCCGAAAATCAGCCAGCCCTTTCGCTTGCATCTCACGTTCAAACAATGCGCGCTCCAGGGCAGCCACGCGCGGTGCCCAAGCCCAGTGTTCGCTCAGCCCGCTGCGCGCCAACTGATCCGTGAACAGCCCGAACTCAGCGCGGTCAACCCGCTCACTGGCCTGAAAAAACCGGGTTAAACCATCCAGGCCAAAATCCCGCAAATTGTGCAGATCGGCAGCGATGCCCTGAGTTGATGCATCGGCCAGCAACTGGAACAGGCGGGCCTGATC
>SLJA01000354.1 GCA_007135355.1 Wenzhouxiangella sp. | reverse complement strand
ATGATCGATCGCAAGCGCAAGGTCATCAAGCAGCTCAACGGCGGGCTGATGCAGCTGTTCAAGGCCAACAAGATCGAATTCGCCAACGGTCGCGGCAAGCTGCTGGCCGGGCGCCAAGTCGACGTGAGCCCCAACGAGGGCGAAGGCTACACGGCGAAGGCTAAGCAGGTCATCCTGGCCGCCGGTTCGGTGCCCTTTACCATCCCCAACGTCGAGATCGACGGCGAGCATGTCGTCGACAACGTCGGCGTGCTGGAATTCGGCGCGGTGCCGGAGCGCCTGGGCGTGATCGGCGCCGGCGTGATCGGGCTGGAGATGGGCAGCGTGTGGAAACGTTTGGGCTCGGAAGTCATCCTGTTCGAGGCCATGGAGGAACTGCTGCCGGTGGTCGATCCCGATATGAGCCGGGCCGCGGCGCGCGAGTTCAAGAAGCAGGGCCTGGACATTCGCCTGGGCACCAAGGTCTCCGGCGCCGAAGTGGCCGACGGCAAGGTCAAGGTCAGCTTCGTCGAAAAGGGCGAGGAGAAAACCGAGACTTTCGACAAGCTGCTGGTCGCTGTAGGCCGCAAGGCCGCCAGCGAAGGACTGTTGGCCGAGGATTGCGGCGTCGAGCTGACCGAGCGCGGCCAGGTCAAGGTGGACCAGGATTGCCGCACCACGGCCGAGGGCGTCTGGGCCATCGGCGACCTCGTGCGCGGCCCGATGCTGGCCCACAAGGCCTCCGAGGAAGGCGTGGCCGTGGTCGAGACCATCGCCGGCCAGCACGGCCACATCAACCTGGACCACGTGCCCTGGGTCATCTACACCGACCCGGAAATCGCCTGGGTCGGCAAGACCGAGAAGCAGCTTAAACAAGACGGTGTCGAGTACAAGGCCGGCAGCTTCCCGTTTGCCGCCACCGGCCGTGGACTGGCCATGGGGGAGGCGGCCGGCCACGTCAAGATCCTGGCTGATGCCGAGACCGACCGCATCCTGGGCGCCCAGATCATCGGCCCCACCGCCTCGGAAATGATTGCCGAGCTGGTGGTGGCGATGGAGTTCGCCGGCGCCAGCGAAGACCTGGCCCGCATCGTCCACGCCCACCCCACCCTGTCCGAGGCCATCCACGAGGCGGCGCTGGCGGTGGACAAGCGCGCCATCCACAAGGCCAACTGAGCTCATGCTGCCCCCCAAATTCAGAGCCTTTCGAATCTTCGACGACGAAGACGGTTATCGTTCGCAGCTGGTTGAACAAAGCCTGGAAGATCAGACCGATGGCGATGTCGTCATCCAGGTTGCCTGGTCCAGCGTCAACTTCAAGGACGCACTGGCCGGCACTGGCCAAGGCAAGATTTTGCGCCAGTTCCCGCTCAACGGCGGCATTGATGTGGCCGGGGTGGTGGCCCAATCCCGATCGGCCGATTTCCGCGAGGGCGACCCCGTGCTGATGACCGGATGCGGTCTGTCCGAGACTCGCGACGGTGGCTATAGCGAGTATCTGCGGGTGCCTTCAGAATGGCTGGTCCCGCTGCCCGATGGCCTGGATCTGCGCGAGGCCATGGCACTGGGCACAGCCGGCTTTACCGCCGCGCTGGCCCTTTACCGCATGGAAACCAACGGTCAGAAACCGGAGATGGGCCCGTTATGCGTGAGTGGAGCCAGTGGCGGCGTCGGATCGCTGGCCTTGGACATTTATTCCCGCGCCGGCTATGAAGTCTGCGCCATCAGCGGCAAGGTCGATGAATTCGACTGGCTGCATGAACTCGGCGCTGTCCAGTGCATTGATCGGCAACGCCTGGAGTGGCCCACGGCGCCCATGGCATCGGCACGCTTTGCCGGTGCGTTGGATAACGTCGGCGGCAATGTGCTCAGTGGTCTGACGCGCATGATCAAACCGTGGGGCAACATCGCCTCTTGCGGGATGGCCGGTGGGATCGACCTGCAGACCACCGTCATGCCGTTCATTATTCGCGGGATCAGCCTGCTCGGAATCAATTCAGCCGGTTGCCCCTACCCCATCCGGCATGAGCTATGGCAACGACTGGCCACGGACTGGAAACCCCGACACCTGGACAAGATTGTCACCCAGACCCGAACATTGGATGACTTGCCGGAGAGCTTCGAACGTCTGCTGAGCGGCGGCGGCCGGGGCAGAATCCTGGTCCGGATTGGCGCAAATGCCCCAGCCTGACTGGTCTATGCAGTATGATTAGGCGCTTGGGTCACGCGCGATATTTTTGACATGGCAAAGATTCTGGTCGTCGACGATTCGCAGGCTCACCTGTACGCCCTGCGCAAAATGCTGGAAGATGCGAAATACGAGGTGATTACCGCCGAGGACGGCGACGAGGGGGTGGAAAAAGCGGCCAGTGAGCAGCCCGACCTGATCCTCATGGATGTCGTCATGCCGGGTCTGAACGGTTTTCAGGCCACGCGCAAAATTGCTCGCAACCCGGCCACCGCGGACATTCCTGTGATTTTTGTCACCACCAAGGATCAGGAAACCGACAAGATCTGGGGCATGCGCCAGGGCGCGGCCGATTACATCACCAAGCCTGTGGACAAGAACGTACTGCTGTCTTCGATCTCACAGACATTAGAGGCGCAAGCATGAGCATTCAGATCGGAGATCGTATTCCCCACGCACAGTTGACGGTTGCCGGAGAGCAGGGCCCCAGCCCGGTGGACGCGGCCGAACTGCTTGGCCACGGCCGGGTGGTGCTGTTTGCTGTCCCCGGCGCGTTCACACCGACCTGCTCGGCTCAGCACTTGCCCAGCTATCTGGAGCACTTCGACGCTCTGAAGGCTCGCGGGGTCGACTCGATTGTTTGTACCGCCGTCAATGACATCTTCGTGCTGTCAGCCTGGGCCAAACATTCAGGCATCGAAAAACAGATTGTCATGGCCGCGGATGGAAATGGCGAGTTTGCCCGGGCTCTCGGTCTGGAGCTGGATGCGCAGGCCTTCGGTATGGGATCACGCAGTCAGCGCTATGCGCTGATAATTCAAGATGGTGTCGTTCAGGATGTTCTGGTCGAGGGGCCGGGAGAATACCGTGTATCCAGCGCGGAATATGTGCTCGAGCGACTAGGCTGAATCAACACCCGCCTGCGTTTATCACTCGCCCGCCGCCGGCGGTGCTGGATAGCGCACCGGGTTGACGCCCTGGGGCTCGATGATTCCGAAATGGAATCCGCCCCACAGAGCCGCCAGCAAGGCCAGCGACAACCCCACTCGCCAGCTCAATCGACGGACTGCCCGATCACTATCGTGATCATCGCTGACCAGGAAGTAAAAACTGGACGCCAGCGTATACAGAATTCCCAGAAATACCCCGATGATTAGAATCTTGCTCAGCAAACCGAAACGACCCTGCTTTGACTGGCGCAGAGTATAACGATTGGTCGTGATGACTCGACGGCGATCTCCCCTGTATTGGCGACTGTTTCCGCACCTGGCTGCCATATTGGTGCTGGTGCTGTGTGTGCGCCTGGCCCTGTGGCAAGTTGAGCGTGCCGGAGAAAAACAGCGGCTGGTCGATCAGTGGGAAGCAGCGCCGACCGGCGCACTGGTCGACTTTGACAGCGTGGAGCATTTTGCGCATGTTTCTGGGCGGGGCCAATTCAAGTCACAGCGTCAGGTGCTCCTTGATAACCAGACTCGACAAAATCATCCGGGAGTCCATGTTTTCACCCCGTTTCGTTTGGAAAACGGAGACACCGTCATGGTCAACCGGGGCTGGCAGCCGTGGCAGCGACAGGCCGACCAGTTCCCCCAGTTTGCAACGCCGGAGGGAACGCTGCAGATCAGTGGTCGGGTCAGCGAACCGCCGCGCGTCGGCTTTCAGCTCGGCGCCGCGTTGCCGCTGGATCCAGACATCTGGCCCAACCTGATGACTTACTACGACACTGATTTGATCGCAAATGCGCTGGACGTGAATCTGGCGGATCGGGTCCTGCTGCTGGACCCCGATCATCCCGCCCATCTGAGCGGAGACGCCTGGCCGGTTGTCAACATGGGGCCGGAGCGCCACATCGGATATGCCGTGCAATGGGCCAGCATCGCTGCCGCCGTGCTGCTGATCTGGCTGTATTTGAGCTACAGAAACTGGCGCCGCCGATGAACAACAAGTTAGCCCTGATCGCCGTATTCCTGGTCTTCGTGCTGCCCGTCATGATTGCCACTTTGTTGCATAGCGAGTGGTTTGATTGGCAGCCCGCGGGCATGCGCAATCATGGCGAGCTTGTACAGCCGGTACTGCCACTTGAGCACTTCGAAATTCTCGGCGCTGTTGGTTCCGATGATGTGGTGCTGGATCGAACGGCCTTGCTTGAGCGCTGGATGCTGGTTTATTACCAGCCCGGGGAGTGCGCTGAAGTTTGCCTTGAAAACTTGTACTGGTTGCGCCAGGTCCGGCGCGCTCAAGATCGCCACCAACCCGATATCGGGCTGGTCTTCACCGGTCGTGAAGCGCTTGGCGCGGCCACTCAGGACCATATCGTGGATCTTGCCGCTGACTTTTTGATCCTGGCCGGGCCCGCGGCCGAAGCGTTCTGGGGTCAGCTTCCGGGCGCCGGCGTGAACGCCGCATTCTTCATCCTTGACCCGGCGGGGAATATAATATTGCGTTATCCCAAAGACGCTGATCACAACGGCATCCGCCGTGATTTACGCCGTCTTTTGACATGGACCCGGAGAGATTGACCCCAGCCCATGAGTCGAACCGCGTACAACCGTCTGACCCTGTTCGCCTGCATCCTGACGCTGATCGTCATCGTATTGGGCGCCTGGGTGCGATTGACCGATGCCGGGCTGGGTTGCCCGGACTGGCCAGGTTGTTACGGGCACCTCACCTGGCCATCGAACGAGCAAACCATTGCCATTGCCGATCAAGTCCGCGCAGAGCGCGCCGTCGACGTCGGTGCCGCCATCCGCGAAATGGTGCATCGCTACGCAGCGGGCATACTCGGCTTGATCGTGCTGGCTCTGGCCATTCTGGCCTGGCGGCGCCGGCATGAGCCCGATCAACCGGTCAAGCTGCCACTGTTCCTGCTGGCGCTGATCATTTTCCAGTCGGCCCTGGGCGCATGGACTGTCACCTTGCTGCTCAAGCCCGCGATCGTGCTGGCTCATCTGGCCGGAGGCATGCTGACCTTCAGCCTGCTCGTGCTGCTGTACCTGCGCACCCGGGAAAAGCGACCGAGCCCCAGTCTGCCCCAGCGCAAGCTCGGTCTTGCCCTCAACGTTGCGCTGGTGGTACTGGTGGCCCAAATATTGCTGGGGGGCTGGGTCAGCACTAACTATGCTGCCCTGGCCTGCCCCGATTTCCCCAAGTGTACCGGCCTGTGGTGGCCGGCCACCGATTTCGTCGAAGGCTTCACTATCTGGCGCGGTGTCGGGGTGGATTTCGAGGGCGGCATTCTCGATCAAGAGGCGCGCGTTGCCATCCACCTGACCCATCGCATCGGTGCCCTGGCAGTGATCGGCGTGTTCGGCTGGTTGCTGTTCAAACTCTTCAGAACGCCAGGTCTGGCCGCTCCTTCGGCCGTCTTGAGCGCCCTGCTGATTGGGCAGATCACGCTGGGCATCCTGAATGTCGTCCTGAGCCTGCCCCTCTACGTCGCAGTGGCGCATAACGGCATGGCCGCCCTGCTTCTGGCAACCATGGTGTATCTGATGTACCAGACTCACCACCGCCACGGCTGGTCGACATGACGGCGCAGGCCATCGCCACAAGCAGGCTGAGCAGCCTGCTCGCGGTCTGCAAGCTGCGCGTTGTCAGCCTGATCGTTTTCACCGCCGTGGTCGGCATGGCGCTGGCGTCTCCCGGTCTGGTGCCTTTTTCGGCCTGGTTCTGGGGAACCCTGGGCATCGGCATGGCCGCCTCCGGCGCTGCCGCGATCAACCATTTGCTGGACGCACGCACCGACGGCATCATGTTGCGTACGCGCAACCGGCCCTTGCCGCAAGGCCACCTCAACGAACGACAGGTTCTGGCTTTTGCCATGCTGTTGGCTGCCACCTCGATGCTGGTTCTGACCGTATTCGTCAATCCCTTGACCGCGGTGCTGACATTTTTCAGCCTGATCGGTTACGCGGTGATCTACACCGTATTTCTCAAGCGCGCCACCCCGCAAAACATCGTGATTGGTGGCGCCGCCGGCGCCGCGCCACCGCTGTTGGGCTGGGTCGCCGTCACCGGCGAAATGCACGCTTTTGCCCTGGTGTTGTTTCTGATCATATTTGTCTGGACACCGCCGCATTTCTGGGCGCTGGCCATCTACCGCCGCCACGACTATGCCGCCGCCGATGTACCCATGTTGCCGGTCACACATGGGCCGCGCTATACGCGCTGGCAGATTCTGTTCTACAGCATCATCCTGGCGCTGGTCTGCCTGCTGCCGTGGCTGACCGGCATGAGCGGCATGGTCTATCTGGTCGGATCGCTGATTTTGAATATCGGCTTTGTTGGTTATGCCGTCGCGCTGCTGCGCTCCGATGACGAGCAATTGCCGATGCAGATGTTCAACTATTCCATCATCTACCTGATGATGCTGTTTGCTTTTTTGCTGCTGGATCATTACCTGCCACCTTCACTGACCCTGGTACTTTGAAACCATGTCCAAGCCTGCTCGCTCCGCAAGCCCGCTGACCGCTCTGGAAGCTCATGACGACTTCGTCGGACGGCATATCGGTCCCGGCGAGAGAGACATTCAGCTGATGCTCGACACCGTGGGCAGCGCATCGCTCGACGCTCTCATTGACGAGACCATGCCGGACAGCATCCGCCAAGCCACCCGGCTTGCGCTTCCGCCCGCCGAAGATGAACGGCGCGTGCTCGAAGAATTGCGCACGATTGCCGGTAAAAACCAGGTCAAGCACAGCATGATCGGTCTGGGCTACCACCCCACGGTCACCCCGACCGTGATTTTGCGCAATGTGCTGGAAAACCCCGGCTGGTACACTGCCTACACCCCTTATCAGGCCGAAATCTCTCAAGGGCGTCTGGAAGGGATGCTCAACTTCCAGCAGATGGTCATGGACTTGACCGGGATGGAGCTGTCGAATGCTTCGCTGCTGGACGAATCCACGGCCGCGGCCGAGGCCATGGCCATGCTGCGCCGGGTCAACCGCAAGGCCAAATCCGATGTTTTTCTGGTCGACGCGGAATGTTTGCCGCAGACCATCGACGTGGTTATCAATCGCGGCCAGCATCTGGGTCTGGAAGTTCGCGTTGTCGAAGACCTTGAACAGGCACTGGTCGATCAGGACTGCTTCGGCGTCCTATGCCAATACCCCGGCGCCAATGGCGGCATTCGCGACCTGAGCCCGATCGTCGAGGCCGCCCATGCACGTAACGCCCTCGTCGCCGTCGCTACAGACCTGCTCGCACTGGCTTTGCTCAAGCCCCCAGGGAAGATCGGCGTCGACGCGGTGATCGGCTCGGCCCAGCGTTTCGGCGTCCCCATGGGGTTCGGTGGCCCCCATGCGGCCTTCCTGGCCACCCGCGAGGACTACCGCCGCAGCGTACCTGGACGCATCATCGGCGTATCGCGCGATCGCCACGGCGCCCCTGCCCTGCGCATGGCGTTGCAAACCCGCGAGCAGCACATCCGCCGCGAGAAGGCCATGAGCAACATCTGCACCGCGCAGGCCCTGCTGGCGGTGATGGCCGGCTTTTACGCGGTTTGGCATGGCGCCGAGGGGCTCCGCCGAATCGGCAGCCGTGTTCATCGGCATGCCTGCCTACTGGCCGAGGAACTGCTTAACGCCGGCTTTGAACTGGAGCATGCAGCGTTTTTTGACACACTTTCAGTGCGCCTGGATGATCCGCGCCGGGCGGCCGTGATTCATCGCGCTCAGCAAGTCGGAATCAATCTTCGCGCAGACCGCGAGGACTATATCGGCATTGCCTGCAACGAGTGCACCGGTCGCCGCCATTTGGAAGCCTTGCTGAACATTTTCCTGGATCGTGAGGTCGACATCGCCGCCCTCGACCAGGCTTTGCCGGCCGAACAGACCCGCATCCCGCAATCGCTGCAGCGCCGGACTGAGTTCCTGAGCCACGAGGTATTCAAGCGCTACCGCTCCGAGACGGAGATGCTGCGCTACCTGAAGCGCCTGGAAAACAAGGATCTGAGCCTGACCCATGCCATGATTCCGCTGGGCTCATGCACCATGAAGCTCAACGCCACCACCGAGATGATTCCGGTGACCTGGCCGGAGTTTGGCGAGCTGCATCCCTTCTGCCCGTGGGACCAGGCGCGCGGCTATCACGAAATGATCGAGCAGCTGGAAAGCATGCTGGCCGAGATTACCGGCTTTGCTGCCATCTCGCTGCAGCCGAATGCCGGCTCGCAAGGCGAATATGCCGGCCTGCTGACAATCAAGGCCTGGCACGAAGCGCGTGGCGATCATCACCGCAAGGTCTGCCTCATTCCCTCCTCTGCCCACGGCACCAATCCGGCCAGCGCGCAGATGATCGGCATGGACATTGTGGTCGTCGCCTGCGACACCAAGGGCAATGTGGACCTGGCCGATCTCGAGGCCAAGATTGACAAGCATCGCGAGGCGTTGGCGGCCCTGATGGTGACTTATCCTTCCACCCACGGCGTGTTCGAGGAAGCCATCGTCACCATTTGCGAGCAAGTGCGTGCCGCCGGCGGCCTGGTCTACCTGGACGGCGCCAACACCAACGCCTTGGTCGGCCTGTCCCGAGTCGCCGACTACGCCGATGTCTGTCACCTGAACCTGCACAAGACCTTCTGCATCCCGCATGGCGGCGGTGGACCTGGTGTCGGGCCGATCGGCGTGCGTGAGCATCTGGTGCCGCACCTGCCCGGCCATGTCAGCGGCATGCTGGATCCGAAATATGGCCGTAATCGAGCGGTTGCGGCTGCGCCTTGGGGCAGCGCCAGCATCCTGCCCATCTCCTGGGCCTACATCCGGATGATGGGTGGTGATGGCTTGACCCGGGCCACGCAAATAGCCATCCTCAACGCCAACTATATCGCCACACGCCTGCAAGGCCACTACGACATTCTCTACACCGGCCGCAACGGGCGGATTGCGCATGAGTGCATCGTCGACCTGCGTCCGTTCAAGGAGGAAGCCGGCATCAGCGAGGAGGATGTGGCCAAGCGCATGGTCGACTATGGCTTCCATGCCCCGACCATGTCCTGGCCGGTACCGGGTACCCTGATGATCGAACCGACCGAGAGCGAGTCCAAGGCCGAACTGGACCGCTTCATCCAGGCCATGATCGCCATCCGCCGCGAGATCGCCCGGGTCGCCGCCGGCGAGTGGCCGCGCGAGGACAACCCGCTCAAGAACGCTCCGCACACCATCGAAGAATTGAGCGCCGACGACTGGGCACATGCCTATAGCCGCAACAACGCCGGCTGGCCGGTGAAGGAATTGCGCATGGGCAAGTACTTTGCCCCAGTCGCCCGCGTCGACAATGTCTACGGCGACCGCAATCTGGTGTGCTCCTGCCCGCCGATGGAGGTTTGGCAGGAGGCGAGCTGAACCTGCTCAGGGTTTGTCCGTCGGGGACGGAGCCCCGACCT
>SLJA01000066.1 GCA_007135355.1 Wenzhouxiangella sp. | reverse complement strand
GGTCGGTGAACTGAGACAGAACCCGGAACGGTTTATTGAAGCACAGCACAGTCATCCGAAAAACCGCCTCGGCGAGGGGGTCAGAAAGGAATTTGCAGGCGTTCGTCAACCGCCAGCAGCAGTTGTCGGACCAGAGCGCGCAGGCGCTCGACGGCAATTTCGTCGTCACCCTCAAAGCGGACCAGCAGCCCGCTGCCGTCAGCCGAGCGACAAATGCGCGACCAGGCGTTTCCAAAATCGATGCTGAATCCGTGTTCGCCACCCACCTCGGCATCACTGACGTCAGCCGATTCAAGCAGCTGATCCAGCACTTGATCCGGCGAGTTGGGTCGGGTCGGCAGGAACGCCGGTGGCAGGCTGATCCATGCGGGTAATTCACCCAGAGTCTCCGCCACCTCTTGGGTCTGTGAAGCAAGAATCTCGAGCAGTCTGCAAGCAGCGAAGATGGCGTCGCCGCTGCCACGCCACTCTCTGGTCAGGAAGAACTGACCGGCAAATGTGGCGCCCAGCGCGGCGTCGCCGCGCCTGAGCGAGGCGGCCACGCCGGCCGGTCCCAATCCGCTGACCTCGACCTGCCCTCCCAAGGCCTGCAGCTGTTGGGCGACCCGCGGCGAACACATGGCGTCCTGGATGATGGTCGCCCCAGCCTGACGCGCCAGCACCTCGCGCGCCAGCAACATCAGTATCCGATCCGGCCAGACGATTGAGCCGTCCGGAGCGACCGCCACCAGGCGATCACCGTCACCGCCGATCGCCAGACCCAGGTCAGCACGGAAATTTCGCACGCACAAACGCAGATCTTCCAAGTGCTCAAGCCGCGACGGGTCGGGTAAATGATGCGGAAAGGCTCCGTCGACATCGGCATACAGCGGGATCACGTCGGCGCCGATTGCGTTCAACAGTCGCGGCATCAGCAGGCCGGCAACGGTATTGGCGCAGTCGACCACCACCTTCAGGGGCCGTTCCAGCTGGACCCGGACCACCATCGCCTGAACGTAATCATCTACCACGCTGGCGGATTCGAGTCGGCCCTGGCGAGAAGCAGGCTGCGCCTGGCAAATACTGTCCAGCAGGTCATGCAAGTTGCTGCCGACCAGGAGCCGGCCCTGCACCATCACTCGCAGACCGTTCCAGTCGCCCGGCAAATGGGCCGCACTGACCATGACCGCCGACTTTCCGGGTAACTGCAACGCGGCGTAATCCAGCAGCGGTGAGGGCACCGCGCCGAAATCGACAACATCCAGCCCGCCCGACCTTAAACCCTGGGTCAGTGCCGCAAGCAGGACTGGACCATGCAGACGGCCATCACGCGCCACGGCGATACGGCTGACACCACGCTCGGCGGCATAGGCAGCGATGCCCTGCCCGATCAGCGTCATACTGCGCGCGTCCAGCCCGGCATCGAAGCGGCCCAAAATCCCGGCGTCGGTAAACAAACGGGGTTCAACCGGCGATCTCTGCTCGGCTGATCGCGACAAGGACGCCGTCGGCTTGGCCGCGGCTGGCGGTTCTGCAGCGGAGTCCGGTTCTTTGTTTACGGCCAGCTCCGCGGCCACAGCAGGCTCAGGGTCCAAATCGCGCGGCAGCGGCTCCAGCTCGGCTTGCGCGTCCGTGGCGGCTTGTTCTTGCTCTTCAATTACCTCATCAATTGCCTCATCGCTTGCCGCGGGCTCAAGATCATCAATCAGTAGCGCGGCGTCTTCCAGTTCGTCACTGGGGTCGGCCGGTTCAGCCGATGCGGACAGGTCGTCGTCGGCCCGCTCGGGCGCCGGCTCGGCGCTTGGCTGCGGATCCGGGTCAACACCAGATTCTTCAGCTATTGCGAGGCCCTGGCTGTCAACGGTCGGCTCCGGCGGCGTGGCCTTTTCGAAGGATGCGGACGCGGGCTCACCCGCCAATGGCAACTGCACTGGCTCCTCTTGCTGGATCGCCGCAGTCTCGGCCACCGCACGACTTTGCGCGCGAGCGCCTTCAGGCGTCGCCGGGCGGGTGCCCCCGCGGCGAGCCAGCCACGGTAACGGCAGCGACAATGCGCGCGCCGGAATGCGCGAACGCATGCCGAGCAAGAGCAAGATCAAGCCACTCAACGCGATGATGCTGACTTGCTGTAAACCGGCTGCCGGAAAGATCGTCGATCGATACCACTCCAGCCACAGTCGGGTACCCGGCACGGCGGCGCGTGTGGATACACCGGAAGGACGCTCCCCCCGCCGCCACAGTTCGGTCGGCCCCTGGGTGAAGGCGACGAAATCCAGTTGCTCGGCCCAGGCGACGGTTTCAGCCAGTCGTTCGACAGGCAACCGCACCAGCAAGACGCCTCGCGCCATTTCAGCATCCGAAGGCAACCGCTGAGCCAGCGCAACATGCGCCGGCTGGCCGCGGAGCACACGCCCTTCAAGCAACGCAGAACCTGACCGACGCGCTTCCAGCAGCATTTCCAGCGTGGTGAAATCCGGGTTTGGATACTCACCGAGCGGCAGCTCTTCAAGATCGGAGGTGAAAACCTGCGCCGTCAGCACCCCGTTCAGGCCAGCCTGATCCAGTGCCTGGACCAGTCCCTCGTCACTGGCCCGGTTGCTCCCAAGCAGGCCTAATGCCGCGCGTTCAACCAGCGGATCAGCCATACGTTCCTGCAGCTCCGCAACCGCCGCGGTCACCTCAGCCACATGGGCCAAAGCCAGTTGTTCAGCCTCAGCTTGCGCCTGCCGAGCCAGAACCCCGGAGAAATGTAGTAACAAGGCCAGGACCATCATGAGCAGCCCAAGCCCCATCAACAGGCGACCGAACGAAGGTTTTGCCAACCCGAGTTTCATTGCGTGCCGCTGTGGCCCATGCCGCCCTCGGCGCGGTCAGTGGTTGCGAAAGCATCCACCAGCTTGAGCTCGACCTGAAGCACAGGCACCACGACCAGCTGCGCGATGCGCTGGCCAGGCTCAATATGAATCATGTCCCGCCCACGATTCCAGCAGGAAATCTTGACTTCACCCTGATAGTCGCTGTCGATCAATCCGACCAGATTGCCCAGCACCAGTCCCTGCTTGTGCCCCAGGCCGGAGCGTGGCAGCAAAAGCGCGGCGAGCTGTGGGTCCTGCAAATGAATTGCCATCCCCGACGGGATCAGCGCGGTATCACCAGGCTCTAGCACCAGATCCTGATCGATGCAGGCCCGCAGATCCATGCCGGCCGAGCCGGCGGTTGCGTAGGCGGGCAATGGCCAGGTCGACCCCAGCCGAGGATCAAGAATCCGAACCTGCAATTGCTTCATGTTTCCCCGTCTTGGTCAAGGCATCGCGTAAGGGCTTCAGCGCCGGATGTGGTGGCCGTCAACCCGCTTTGCCCGGTGTTTGCAAAACGATCTGCCCATTCTGCCCCGGAGAATATCAGGATTCAGCCGCGCGCTCACCATTCAGCCCAAGGCGTGCCATCGAGTCAAATTCTTACAGCCCGCGGAGTCATCCGACTGATGCGTTGTTACTAGCCAAGGCCCACACTAGGCCCACCCACTGGTTGAACCGGAAATTATCATCATGCGCATTGCCGACTGGCCCCACATGGAACGCCCCCGTGAACGTCTTCTGGAACATGGACCGGGAGCCTTGAGCGATGCCGAACTGCTGGCCATCCTGCTGCGCACCGGCGCGCGCGGTCGGTCCGCGCTCGACATCGCGCGGCTGCTACTCAGCCGTCACGGCGGCTTACGCGGCCTGCTCGATACCGAGCGCGACAATCTGTGTCAACTGCCCGGCCTGGGTCCGGCCAAGTACGCCCAGCTGCACGCGGCCATGGAGCTGGCTCGCCGCCACCTGCGCGAGACTCTGACTCGCGGCCAGCCGCTGACCAGTCCGCAGGCCACGCGCGAATACCTGCGCGCGGCCTTGCGCGACAGGCCGCACGAAGTGTTCTGTGCGCTCATGCTCGATACGCGCCATCGCGTGATCAGTTTCGAGGAGTTATTCACCGGCACCATCGACTCGGCCCACGTCCACCCACGGGTGGTGGTCGAAAAAGCCCTGAGCAAGCGCGCCGCGGCCCTGATCGTGGCCCATAACCATCCCTCGGGCGTGGCCGAACCCAGCCAGGCCGACCTGGCCATCACCCGACGCCTGCGCGATGCACTGGGCCTGGTGGATATTCGCCTGCTGGATCACTTCATCATCGGCGACAGCGAAGTGGTGTCGCTGGCCGAGCGCGGGCTGGTCTGAATGCCCGGAAAAGCGGTTTTCGCCTTGCTTCACCCTCGTTCCGGCGGCACAATGGCGGGCTTTCCTGCTATTTGATTTTCCCGCCTTCCATGACCAATCGTCGTCGCCAGCTCGCCAACGCCATTCGTTTCCTGTCCATGGACGCCGTCCAGCGCGCCAATTCCGGGCATCCGGGCATGCCCATGGGCATGGCCGACATCGCCGAGGTGCTGTTCAACGACCATCTCAAGCACAACCCGGCCAATCCGCAGTGGTGGGATCGCGACCGCTTCGTGGTCTCCAACGGCCACGGCTCGATGTTGCTGTACTCGGTGCTGCACTTAAGCGGCTACGGAGTCAGTCTGGACGATCTGAAGAATTTCCGCCAGCTGCACTCGCCCACGCCCGGCCATCCGGAATATGGCGAAGCGCCCGGGGTGGAAACCACCACCGGCCCGCTGGGCCAGGGCCTGGCCAACGCGGTCGGCATGGCGCTGGCCGAAAAGCTGCTGGCCGCGCGCTACAACACCGATGAGCTGACCCTGGTCGACCACGTCACCTGGGTGTTTGCCGGCGACGGCTGCCTGATGGAGGGCATTTCGCACGAGGTCTGTTCCCTGGCCGGCACGCTCGGCCTGGGCAAACTGATTGTGTTTTACGACGATAACGGCATCTCCATCGATGGCGAAGTCGAGGGCTGGTTTACCGACGACACCCCGGCACGCTTCCGCGCCTACGGCTGGCAGGTGCTCGAGGCCGTCGATGGCCACAACCCGGCGGCGATCGACAATGCCATCAAGGCCGCGCGCGGCAACTCCGAGCAGCCGACCCTGATTTGCTGCAAGACCACCATCGGTTTTGGCGCGCCGAACAAGGCCGGCACCGCTGACACCCACGGCGCGCCGTTGGGCGATGCCGAGATCGCCGGCACTCGGGAAGCACTGGACTGGCCCTACGCGCCGTTTGAAGTGCCGGACGAAATCCGCGCCGGCTGGGACGCGCGCGAGGCCGGCCAGGGGCGCGAGCGCGACTGGAACAAGACTTGGGCCGCCTATCGCGACGCCCAACCCGAGCGCGCAGCCGAATTCGAGCGCCGCATGCGCGGCGAACTGCCCGAAGACTTCAAGCGCCTGCTGGCCAGCGCGCTGGGCCAGATGCAGGCCGACGCCAGCAAAGTCGCCACGCGCAAGGCCTCGGCCATGGCGCTGGAAGTGCTGGGCAAGGCCCTGCCCGAGATGCTCGGCGGCTCGGCCGACCTGACCGGCTCGAACAACACCAACTGGTCGGGCAGTGTCGACGTCAACGAGGATTCAGCCAAGGGCAATTACATTTACTATGGAGTGCGCGAGTTCGGCATGACCGCCATCGCCAACGGCCTGGCCCTGCACGGCGGCTTCATTCCCTACACCGGCACCTTCCTCGTTTTCTCCGACTACGCGCGCAATGCCGTTCGCATGTCGGCGCTGATCCCGACCGGGGCCATTCATGTCTACACCCATGACTCGATCGGCCTGGGCGAGGACGGCCCGACTCACCAGCCGGTCGAGCACCTGGCCTCGCTGCGCCTGATTCCCAATCTGGACGTCTGGCGCCCCTGCGACAAGGTCGAGACCCTGGCCGCCTGGGGCGCGGCGGTGGCCCGCCGCAAAGGGCCGACCGCCCTGGTACTGACCCGCCAGGGTCTGGCCCACCAGCCGCGCAGCGATGAGCAGATCGCTGATATCGCGCGCGGCGGCTATGTGCTGCATGAGCCCGAGCAGGGCGATCCGCAAGCGGCCATCCTAGCCTCCGGCTCGGAAGTCGGCCTGGCCATGGCAGCCGCCGAAGCACTCTCTGCCGAAGGCATTGCCGTGCGCGTGATTTCCATGCCCAATCCCGATCTGTTCGAGGTTCAGGATGCCGACTACCGAGAATCCGTTTTGCCGGCCGCATTGAGCGCGCGCGTGGCGGTGGAGGCGGGAGTCAGCCGCTACTGGCGCCCGCTGGTCGGCGATCGCGGCCGCATCATCGGCATTGATCGTTTCGGCGCCTCGGCGCCGGCCGAGCAGCTGTTTGCCGAATACGGCTTGACCGCGGAGCGAGTCGCCGAAGCAGTGCGCGCAACACTGAACTCATAGTTCAACGGCCGGGGCTTCCGGCCGCTGCCGACAGGCTGGGTTCAGGGACAGATCACCGCAGGCTCGTTATGGGGCCTCGCCGGGCCGCGCGCGCCGCGACGAAACAAACGCACACCCATGCCATCTGCCATCGTTACTGGCCGTATTCGGCGCACAACGGCGTAAAGGAGGTAACAGGCTTTCTGAAAAGAGGACATCCGACCATGCTGCATTTCAAATCGCTGGTCATTTTGATGACGCTGATGCTGGTGGCTTGTGGGAACGGATCGACCGGCGCGAGCGGCTCGGTCAGCGCCGCAGATATAGGCGCGGGACTTTCAGCGGGAGACTACGAAATCCGCTTCAGCGGTAGCCTGTCTGACGGCGGCCCTTGGGACAGCGAGCGCGGGCCGGTCAGCGTGTTCCACAATTCCTATCGCGAACAGCGGGCCCGAGCCGATTTTCCGGGTCGCCAGGGGGTTGAACGCAGCGAGGGCGAAGGCCCCTACCTGCTCAGAATTCAGCGTCTGATCAGCCGCGATGGACAAGAGGCGCAATACGGGCGGGTCGACATCCAGCTGCCGCCCCATGCCCAAGCCGGACACAGCTATCCCATTCGCGGTCGCTTCTACGCCGAGGACGGCCAGGCCTATGCCGAACTGGTCTCGCCCGGTCACCTGCGCGACAGCGGACATACCGGCTGGCGCGAGAACGGCAATATTGGCCGAGCGCCGATTACCGGCCAGCTGCAGATCGCCGAGATCGGCGAGGTACTTTCGGCAAGCTTCGAACTGCAGGTCGCCGATGGCCCGGATCACCCAAGCTACGCGCAGGTCAGCGGCCGGGTCTTTCAGGTGCCGATCGAAAGCCTGGAGTCCCGTGAGGGCAGAACACTTCGCGTGCCGCCGCCAGACCGCAACTGAGCTTCCATTCGCCTGATTCTCAGGGTCCGAGGCGTGCCTGCAGCCAGTCCAGGCGCGGGTGGCCGGGGCCGTAGGTTTCGGCCAAGGTCTCGACATTGGCTAACAGGATCTCGCGCGCACGCGGGTCTCCCAGTCGGTCGGCAGCAACAGCCAGCAGGGCTTCGGCCTTGATCGTCTCCCAGTGGTCCAGGGCCAGACGGTCCTGGCGTAGTTCCAGACAGCGCTCGGCGACGGACCGTGCCGATTCCGGGCGGCCCAGGTCGAGCAGCAGAACGGACTGCTCACACAGCACGCCGGCCTTGTGCGGTGCCGCCGGTGGCCCGAGTCCCGCCATCATTTCAATGACCTCATCAAGGCGCTCGACCGCCGCTGCGGGGTCGCGTCGCGCCAGCACCCGGGCCGCCTGAGCCTGGACTATGACGGTGAACAGATGTTCGGCACCCACCGTGTCGAGAAGAATCCGCTCGGCGCGAGCGAACTGTTCATCAGCGGCCTCGATCTCGCCCGCAGTCAGCAGCAGCAGACCCAGCGAGCGCAGAACGATGGCGTAATGGGGGCTGTTCTCGCCGTTGAAACGGCCCATCATGTCGAGCGCCCGGTCAAGCTGGTCACGGGCCAGGTCGAGCTGGTGGCGGATGATCAGGACCTGACCATAGTTGTTCATCGCCGCGGCCAGCGCAGCCGACTCGCCAAAGCGCTGGCGACGCAGTCCAATGGCTTCGGCGTAGGCCGACTCGGCCAGGGCCAGATCGCCCTGCTGGTGATAAATCGCAGCGAGGTTGCCGAGTACGGTCACTGCGTCACTGGACTCACCCAAACCCAGCGCGCGCCAGTGGTCCAGTGAGGCCTCCAAAGCCGGGCGAGCCTGATCGATCTGGCCGGCATGGTTCAGGGTGACGCCGAGATTGTTGTAAGTCATGGCCAGCGCCCGGGTCGGCTCGTTGCTGATCGAACGAGCCAGCTCCAAAGCCCGTTCCAGCGATTCGACCGCGGCTTGCCAGTCGCCCAGCCCGCGCAGCGCGCTGCCGCGAGTTTGATAAAGTTCGGACACACGGCGCCGATAGTCTCCGGGCTGGCCTTCCACCATGGCCAAAGCCTGATCGACCAGCTCCAGCGCCGTTTCGTGGTTGCCCAGGTAGCTTTCGGCCAGGGCCAGATCGCCATAGGCATCGCTGCGCAGGATGGGCGCAGCACTGCCATCATCGGATTCGACAAAGCGACGCAGCACGGCGGCCGCACTCTGATAATCCTGCAAGGCCACATAGAGCGACCCGAGCATGCTCTCGATGTAGGCCTTGCCGCGATCGTCTTCGGCCAGCAGTTCGTCAAGCCGCTCAACCGAGCCGTCCAGCAACTCGCGCGCGCCGAGTTCGGATTGATCGGTTTCCTGCGCCACGATGCCGAACAACACCACCAGCTGATCGCGCATGACCTCCCAGCGGGTGTTTTCAAATTGCGCCAGGTCGCGCTCGGCCCGCACCACCTGGGCCTGCCAGCCCAGCACAGATGCGCCGGCCGCGGTCCCGATAGCCAGCACCAGGGCCAGAATCGCGCCCACCGGATTGCGCTGCGACCACAAGTTCAGACGCCGCAGCGGCCCGACCGGGCGCACCTGAACCGGATGGTGCTCACGGATGCGCCGGACCTCGTCGGCCAGAGCGGCCATGGAGGGATAACGTTCGGCCGGATCCTCGGCACAGGCCTTGCCGATCACGGCGGCCAGGTCGGCCGCACGGGCGTGATTCAGGTTTGAGGTATCGGGCGCACTGCCGTCACCGGCCGGGCGTCTGCCACTCAGCAGCCAGTTGAGCAGGGCACCCATGGCCCAGACATCGGACTGGGCCGTGGCCGGCTGGCCGGCCAGCAGTTCAGGCGCCGCGAATGCCGGGGTCAGGGCGCGCAATGCATCGTCCGGCTCGATGACCTCATCGGCCAGCAAGCGAGCAACGCCAAAGTCCAGCAAGCGCGTGCGACCGTTCGGCGTGATGCGGACATTGCCCGGCTTGATGTCGCCATGAACCACCATGCGTTGGTGGGCGTGGGTCAGTGCGTCGGCGATTTCGCCGAAGGTCTTGAACGGATCCAGGTGGCTACGGGTCGATTCGGCCAGGTCTTCACCGGGAACCCATTCCATCACCAGATAGGCGCGACCGTCCGCGGTCAGACCGCCGTCGATCAGACGTGAAATCCCGGCATGGTTGAGACGAGCCAGCAACTGTCGTTCCAACACGAGACGCTCGGACATACCCGGTCGATGCGAAGCAATCAGCTTGATTGCCGCCGTCATCTCAAAGGCGCCGTCGGCGCGCTCGGCCTTGTAAACGACGCCCATGCCACCCTTGCCGGCGGGCCCAAGGATGCGCCACGGCCCGAGCTGATCGCCCGGCGCTAGCTGCGGCAAGGCACCAACGCTGCCAAGTGCCCGCTCGGCGGTCCGCGCTACGGCACTGCCAAAATGCTCAGTCGGCGTGGAGCTGGCCTGGATCAGACGGTCCAGCCACACATGCAGGCGCGGATACCGGCTCTGAAATTCAGCCTGCTGGGCGGCGCG
>SLJA01000234.1 GCA_007135355.1 Wenzhouxiangella sp. | reverse complement strand
GACGCCACCCGGGCCGCGGGCCTGGTGACCGTGGCCACGCCGTTCGACGAGCCCTCGGTCGGCCTGTGCCAGGCACTGGGCGTCGAGATCATCAAGGTGGCCAGTTGCTCGGCTACCGACTGGCCGCTGCTGGAAGAAATCGCCAAGGCCAACAAGCCGGTCATCGCATCGACCGGGGGCCTGTCGATCTACGAAATCGACAACCTGGTGACCTTCCTGCACAAGCGGGTGCCCGAACTGGCGGTGATGCACTGCGTGTCGCTGTATCCGACGCCGGCCGAGCAGCATGCGCTGAACTTCATGGCCAAGATGATCCGTCGCTATCCCTACGTGACCATCGGCTATTCCGGTCACGAAGCGCCGGACAATACCGAGGTGGTGATGCTGGCCGTGGCCAAGGGGGCCAAGCTGCTCGAGCGTCACTTCGGCGTGGCCACTGACCAGATCAGCCTGAACAAGTACTCCATGAACCCCGAACAGGCCGGTCAGTGGATTGCTGCCGCCCAGCGCGCGCGCGCCATCTGCGGCGTGGATGACGGCAAGCACGTCAGCCAGGGCGAGTACGAGTCGCTCTTGCAGCTGCAGCGCGGCGTGTTTGCGCGCCGGGCGATCAAGCAGGGCGAGGCCATCGAGCGTGATGATGTGTTCTTTGCCATGCCGTGCCAGGACGGTCAGCTGACCTCAGGCCAGTTCGGCCAGTACCGCGCGCATTTCATCGCCAGCCGCGACTACGCAGAGAACGAGGCGGTGTTCGAGCACGCCCAGCACGATCAATACACCCAGCTGCGCGGCATTCTGCACGACGCCAAGGGCCAGCTCTACGAGGCCGGCATCGCGCTGGGCGACGACATCAGCATCGAGGTCTCGCACCACTATGGCCTGGACCGCTTTCGCGAAACCGGCTGCGTGTTGATCAACTCGATCAACCGCGAGTACTGCAACAAGTTCCTGATCATGCTGCCGGGCCAGAAGCACCCGCATCACAAGCACAAGCGCAAGGAAGAAACCTTCCATATGCTGTGGGGCGATCTGGAGGTGGATCTCGAGGGTGACATCGTTCATCTGAAGCCGGGCGACAAGCTGCTGGTCGAGCGCGACCAGCTGCACGCGTTCCGCACCCGCAAGGGCTGCATCTTTGCCGAAATCTCGACCCAGTCGATTCGCAGCGATTCGTACTATGCCGACGAGGCGATCGCGCGGATGGATACGATGGAGCGCAAAACCATCGTCGAGGGCTGGTGAGGTAGGGGTCGGCGGCGAGCGGTATCGGCTGCTGACGAGCCGTGGGAGTTGGGGGGGCGGCGAGTGGTGCCGGCTGCTGGCAGGCCGTGGGTCAGATCGGCATTTCTGGGTTGTCTGGTTCAGGGGCGCTTTGGTGCCACCGAGACTCCTTTCCTGCCACGTCCCGGCTCTCGCTTTCGTTCATGAGCTAGTGGGTCGGATGGATGCGGTGAGCGCCTGCCCGCTTCCGCGACCCACGGCCTGCCAGCAGCCGACACCACTCCCCGCTGATAGATGGGTGCAGGGATAAGAACCTCGGTTTCAGGGTTCCGGTTTCAGGTTTCAGGGGGGCTTCATTCGGGATTGAGCAGGGAGCTTAGTCTTGCCTCCCCCTCCCATCTCTCAAATCTGCTGCATCCGGGGGTGTTGGTGGATTCGGGGCGGACGGGGCGCGGAAGCCAGCACGTTCTTTCAGCATCCAGGCGTGGCTAAGCCGCCCGATGGAACCGGCACGACCCGAGAAGTATCGCGAAAGGAGCTTGACGGGCACCCAGCTCCAAGAAACCAGAAACCACCGCCAAAGTCGATCGTCCCGTCCGGCCCGAAGGCCACCGACACCCCCGGATGCTCGGAACCCTCTACAGGCATATGTTCAGCCGATCAGGCCGGAACGTTGATCTCCGCCAGAGCCCCGACAATCAGATCCACGTCTTCGTCGCTGTGCGCCGCGCTCAGGGAAATCCGCAGGAGATTCAGTCCGGCTGGCGTGGCCGGCGGAATCATCAGGTTGGCGTAGACGCCTGCTTCGAGCAGGCTGCGCCAGTGGTGCAGGGCGCTGGCGCGATCAGGCAGGATAATGGCTGCGACAGGTCCGGGCTGTTCGCTGCCCATGCGGTAGCCCAACTCGCGCACTCCCGCGTACAGGCGGTTGAAATTGCGATGCAGCTGGGCGCGTAAATCCTGGCCTTCGACCAGGCGGCGGAGCGCGGCCCGGGTGCCGGCGATGGTGGCCGGGGAGGGCGAGGCGGTGAAGATGTAGGGGCGGCAGGCCAGACGCATCAACTCCAGCTCCGGATGCGGCGAGACGCAAAAGCCGCCGATGCCGGCCAGGCTCTTGGAAAAGGTGCCGACGACGAAATCGACCCGATCGAGCAGTCCGCTGGCCTCGGTCAATCCCAAGCCGCGCTCGCCGAACACGCCGAACGAGTGGGCCTCGTCGACCAACAGCCAGGCGCCATGGCGTTCTTTGACCTTGACGAACTCCTCCAGCGGTGGCTGATCACCGAGCATGGAGTAAAGGCCTTCGACCACGATTAGGGCGCGCGCAGCATCGGCGCCAAGGCGTTCGAGGCGGCGATCGAGGTTTTCGGGGTCGTTGTGGCGGAAGCGGATGGTTTCGGCTTGGCTCAAGCGGGCGCCGTCGTAAATGCTGGCGTGGCTGTCCGAGTCCAGCAGCAGGTAGTCGCCTTTGCCGGCCAGGGCCGACAGGCTGCCCAGATTGGCCTGGTAGCCGGTTGAAAAGACCATGGCCGATGACCAGCCAAAGGCCTTCGCCAGCTCATTTTCCAGTCCGCGATGGCTGTCATAGCTGCCGTTGGCCATACGCGACCCGGTGGTGCCGGAGCCAAGTTCGGCCAGTGCTTCCGCGGCCGCGCGCAGGACTGAGGGATCGTAGGTCAGGCCCAGGTAGTTGTTGGTGCCGGCCAGCAGAACTTCCTTGCCGCCGATGCGGCCGCGCGTCGCCGACAGCACGGCCTCGATGGGCGTGGCAATGGGTGCCGGCGACACATCGCCAAGGGTAGCGCGTGCCGCTGCCAGCGGCTGGAACTTGTCGAACAGACTCATGCTTGCTCCTCGATCAGTGCGGCCAGACGCTCCGCCAGTTCTTCCAGCGTGTTGACCTCGGCCAGCAGGTCTACCGGCACCGACAGGTCCAGTTCATCCTCGACCTCCATAACCAGATTCATGATCTGGACCGAGTCCAGTCCGGCTTCGGAACTCAAGCCCTGGTGCCAGTTCAGATGCGGGTGTTCGGGCAAGGCCCGGGTCAGCGCGGTCCCGATGGCTTGTCGGGCTTTTAGCAGCGAATCACTCGTCATTGTCTCCAGCCGGGCAGTTCGGGCAGCGCTGTTTCCAGTTGTCGCTGCGGTGACCATTGGTGCAAAACGTCGGCAAGTTTACTATCGCAGACCCAGTCAATGTGAGTAAGCTCTCGCACCTTGCCGGGCGTGAGGATGGGTGGAGCAGCGCGCAGTCTCGATGAATACAGGTTGAGTCGGGCGGCGCTGCGCAAGGCCAGCGGCGGAAGCGGCAGGATTCTTACCCGTCGACCGCTCAAGCGGGCGGCCAGTTCCGCGACATCGGCCCAGCTGTAGCCCTGCGCGCGGCCGTCGTCCACACAGCGCAGCTGCCGCCCCAGGGTGGCTTGCGTGAGCAATTGGCAGATGGCCCGGCACAAGTCATCGACGTGCAGCAACGAGAAGCGGGCGCGAGCCGGCCCGGCCCGCAGCAGCACCCCGCGTGCTAGCATTCTCCACAGTGGCGCCAGGGCCGGATCATCCGGGCCGTAAACGGCCGGGGGACGCAAAATGAACCAGTCCAGCGCGCTGGTTTCCACCAGAGTCTCACCGGCCCGCTTGCTGGCCGCGTAATCGGACAGTTGGGGTTCACGCGCAGCCAGGCTGGACAGCAGGATCAAGCGGGCGCCAGGCTGATGATGCTCGATGGCCTCGACCAGGCGTGCAGTGCCGGCCGCGTTGACGCGGGCGAAATCGGTGTATCCGCGGCCGGCGATGGCTCCGGCTACGTGTACGACCGCATCGCAGTCGGAGACCAATCGAGCCAGTGCCGAGGGGCATTCCAGATCCCCGCTGATGCGCTCCAGGTCAGCCTGATCGCGCAGGCTGTCGGGGCGGCGGACCAGAGCGCGCACGCGATAGCCTTGTTGATGCAGTTGCCGCAACAGGCTTCGGCCAATGAAGCCAGTGGCTCCTGTCAGGCCGATCAACTGGCTCATGCCGGCTGCAATGGCTTGGCTGGCCGCCGCTTATCCGCGGGAAGGCTCGGCGGCCTCGGTATGGGGTGTGCGGTCGACCAACTCGCGCGACAAACACTGGCTTTGTTCCAGCTGATTGCGCTTGAGGAAATCCAGTCGGGCGCCGCTGCGCGAGAGTTTGCCGGAAGAGGTCCGTGGCAAGGTATGCAAGGGCACCAGTTCGATCAGGCAGGCGATTCCGAACTCGGACTGTATGCGTTGCTTCAAACGCTCGACCAGATCGGCCTGGCGGAAACTGTCTTGTTCGCGGCACTGGACTACCAGCACGGCGACATCCGACCCATCCTCGCCGGGAATGGCGAAGGCCGATGCATCCTCGGGTCGCACCTCGGGCTGTTGCTCGGCCACATACTCAAGATCCTGCGGCCAGATGTTGCGCCCGTTGATGATCAGTAAGTCCTTGGCCCGGCCGGTAATGAACAGGGAGTCCCCCGCTCGATAGCCGATATCCCCGGTGTTCAGCCAGCCATCTGCCGACAGTGCCCTCGAACTGGCATCGGCATTGTTGGCGTAACCGCTCATCACGCTTTTGCCGCGCAGGTGAATCACGCCACATTCGCGTTCGTCGGCCATGCGCCCGTCATCGGTGCGGACTTCGACTTCATAATCGGGTAAGGGGCGGCCACAATTGACAAATTCTGTCAGGCGACGGATTGAAGCCTGTTCGTCGCGGTCCACGGTGACCGCGATCCGATCTTCGGCCAGCCGGTCTGCATCCAGCCATTCGCTGTCCAGACCCTGGCCCAAAGGGGCGAAGCTTACCGCCAGGGAACACTCGGCCATGCCGTAGCAGGGCAAAAAGGCGCTGCGCTGAAAGCCCGCTGGCTCCAGTATGTCGGCAAATCGGTGCAGCCAGGGTGCGCGAATCATCTCGGCCCCGACCCCGGCCACACGCCAGGCGGACAAGTCGTAGCTGGCGACGTCGCTGTCACGCAGGCGCCGCGCACAGAGCGCAAAGCCGAACGGCGGGCTGAAAGAGATGGTCGATTTGTTGCGCGACATCAGGCTCAGCCACAGGCGTGGACGCATGGCGAATTCGCGCGTGCCCAGATAGTCGACCGAGAGCTGGGATACCACAGGGCCAAGGATGAGACCGACCAGGCCCATATCGTGGTAATAGGGTAACCAGGACATAAAACGGTCGCCGCGGCGAATCTGCACACCGTACTGCAGGATTCCGGCCAGATTGTGCAGCACGGCCGACTGCGTGATCATGGTGCCGCGCGGGAAACGCGTGCTGCCCGAGGTGTATTGCAAATAAGCCAGATCGCCAGGCGCGGGTGGCTCGGGAAGCTCAGCGGATGGGGTCAGCTGCTGGAAGACCTCCAGTGGTCCCACGCGCTCAAGCGCCAGCCCCTCGGCGGCTTCCTCCAGGAAGCTGGCGAAACTGTCCGGAGCAAAGGCCGCGCGCGCCTGGCAGTCAATCAGCATCGCTCTGAGGTGTTCGACAAATGCCGCGCGCCCGCCCAGATGCACGGCGGCCGGCAGTGGAACCGGCACCAGGCCGGCATATTGGCAGGCAAAAAAGAACACCAGAAAGTCAGGGTGAGTGTCCGCAACCAAGGCAATTCGCGCCCCGCGCGGCAGACCAAGCGCATGCAGACGATGAGCCAGCTCGATGGCACGCAGGCGGAGCTCCGCATACGGCATGACACGGCTTAGTTCTCCCCGGCCCGTATAGAAATTGCAGCCGGTGGTCCCGCGCGCGGCATAGTCAAGGGCTTCGGCAAGGCTTCGATATCCCGAGGTCCTGAGGGGCAGGGAGTTCTCGGTCGGAGTCGGCTGCAGCATAGCTGGACTGGGTTCCCTATCTTGTTCTGGTCGACCTCTCGCAACGAAGTTTTGAGGTCGTCTTAAACCGTTCATTATAAGTCGGAGAAAATATAAAGGAAACATTCCACCTTTCGGCGGCGGTCGGAGATTTTGGCGCCGCCCGCGGCCTGAACTTTCCGGTTACATTGGGCGCGGCCAGGTCATTCAGGTAGATTGCTGCCCTTCATGCGTCGCTCAATCAGAATTCAGCCGGTCAGGGATCGCAAGGAATGGCGCGATTTTTACGCTGTACCGGAGTCGATTCAGGGCCCCGATCCATGCTGGATCAAACCCCTGCATCTCGAGCGCAAGGCCTTGTGGTCGCGCGGCAACCCCTGGTTTGCCCACGCCAGTGCAGCCGCCTTTCTGGCCTACCGGGGGGGTAGCGCTGTCGGCAGGATCAGCGCTCAGGTTGACCATTTACAGCCGCCGCACGAAGGTCGGAAGCTCGGCTACTTCGGTCAGTTCGAGTGCCGCAACGAGCCGGAAGTTGCCGCTCTTCTGCTCGATCATGCGGCCGCCTGGGTGCGGCGGCACGGCTGTGGCTACCTTCGCGGACCCTTCGATCTCGGAATCAATCAGGCCTGCGGTCTGCTGGTCGAGGGACAGGAGACCCCTCCGATGTTGATGATGGGCCATGCGCCTGCCTACTACCAGGAGTTGCTTCTGGGGTCAGGCATGCAGCCGGAGATGGATTTGTTAGCCTACCTGTTGCCGCCAGATTTCAACGCCCCACCGGCGATGCAGCGTTTGCTCAAGCGCAGCTCCGAGCGAATCCGCTTCAGACCGATGAGTTTCAAAGATTTCGGCACCGACCTGGAACGCTTGCGTGATGTGTTCAACGACGCCTGGGCCGGCAATTGGGGCTTTGTGCCACTGACTGCCGAGGAGTTCCGCTACATGGGCAAGGAAATGCGAAAGATTCTCAAGCCCGAGTATACCTGTGTGGCCGAGATCAACGCGACCGCGGTCGGCTTCATCGTCGCCTTGCCTAACCTGAACGAGCTCATTGCAGATCTCGACGGGCGATTGTTTCCAGTGGGTTGGGTGAAGCTGTTGTGGCGCCTGGCCCGGCAGCGGGCGCAGTCGGCGCGGGTGCCCTTGATGGGCGTTCGCCAGGCTTATCAGCGCGGGCCGACCGGTTCGGCCATCAGCTTTGGCCTGATCGACCGGGTCAGGCACGCCTTGCATGTCGACGGCATTGATCGCGTTGAAGTGTCATGGATTCTGGAGACCAACCAGGGCATGAATGCCATGATTAAAGCGATGGGCGGACATTTGTACAAGCGCTACAGACTTTTCGGTCGGGTCGTTGAGGGGCCTGGAGGCCATGAGCGAAAAAACTGATGTCATCGTCCTGGCGGGCGACCGTGGTCCGGACGACCCGCTTGCCCTGCAGGCGCGAGTGGCCGGCAAAGCATTGGTGCCGGTCGCCGGCAAGTCCATGCTTGAACGGGTGTTGTCTGTTTTGCGCGCATGGCCCCGGCTGGGCAGGATCATTCTGGTGGCGCCGGGCGGTTCCGCCTATCGCCAGGCGGCCGCTACGGCCGGGTGGCTCGATGACCCTGCTTTGGTTTGGCTGGAACCGCGCGGTTCACTTGCCGCCAGCGTGCGCGCCGGGGTGGCGGCCGGCCAGGGTTCCGTTCGTCTGGTCTTGACTGCCGATCATGCTTTGCTCGACACAACCTGGCTGGACTGTTTGATGCAGGCCGTTTTTTCGGATCAGGAGGCTCAGGTACTGGTCGGCGTGACCGGATGGGACGACGTCATGGCGCGTTTTCCGGGTAGCCGGCGCACGCGCTATCGATTTCGTGATTGCGCCATTTGCGGCACCAACCTGTTCGCGCTGCGTGAACCGGGCGCGGCACGCTTGCTGGATCTGTGGCAGGGTATCGAACAACAGCGCAAACGGCCATGGCGCATCGTTGCCCTGCTGGGATGGCGCAATCTGGCCGCCTACCTGGCCGGACGCCTGAGCCTGAACGCCGCGTTTGAGGCGTTATCGATGCGGATAGGAGTCAATGTGCGACCGGTTTTCCTCCGCGATCCGCTGACCGCCGTGGATGTAGATAGCCTGGCCGACCTGGCGCTGGTCGAATCAGTCTTGTTTGATCGGGAGCGCGTTCAGTGCTGATTCAGCGCTACCTCGCTCGCGAAATGCTCCGGCCCATGCTCGGGATTTTTTGCTTTCTTCTGGTCATCGTGCTGGTTTTTTACGCCAGCCAACTGCTGGCCCGTGCGGCGCTGGAAGGGCTGCCGATGGATATCGTCAGCCGGATGGCCGCTTTGCGTCTGGGTCTGTTTCTGGATGTCCTGATTCCCATAGCGCTGCTGTTGGGAATCGTCATAGGCCTTGGCCGCATGCAGTCGGCGCACGAGATTACGGCACTGGCGGCCGTTGGCGCCGGTCGACGCCGAATCGTGCTGGCTTTGCTGCTGTGGGTCTTTTTGCTGGTCGTCGTGGTCGCGGCGGTCTCCATGCTGTTTCGTCCCTGGGCTTACAGCACGCTTTACGCGCTGGAAAGAGCGCTTGCCGCGGAACTGGATCTGGATCGTGTCGAGCCCGGTCGCTTCCAGGTCGGCGGTGACCAATGGCTGATTTATGCCGAAGGCCGCAGTGACGGCGGGCTCGATCGGGTCATGGTCCGGCAGCGTGCCGATGCGTTCAGCGGCTTGCTGCGGGCCCAGCGTCTGACCCAGGAGACGACGGAAAACGGCGTTCTACGCCTGGTGTTTGAGGGCAATGTCCGCAGTTACACGATGACCGCCGATGACGATCCGGATATTGTTGCCCTGTTTGATCGCTTTGACGTGCTGCTGGAAATCAGACCCCCGCCGGCGCGTGAGCAACTACGCCGGGCCATGTCCTTGGCCGCGCTGTGGGATAGTGCCGAACCCATGGAAATGGCCGAACTACAGTGGCGGCTGGTAAGTCCCGCGTCAGTGATTGTGCTGGCGCTTGCCGGCATTGCGCTCAGCCGGATCAATCCGAGACTGGGGCAATCGGCAAGGGTGCTGTCGGCGACGCTGGCGGCGACAATTTATTTCAGCGGTCTGGGCGTGCTGATCAACTGGATAGAGCAGGGTGATCTGCCTTACTGGCCCGGGGCTTTCCTCGCTCCTCTTTTGGTGTTATTCGGATTGGCTGTGCGTTACTGGCTGGTGCAGCGCGGGCCGGGGGCGCCGCTGTGAGAATCCTGCGTGAATACGTCATCAGGCTACTGCTGGGTTCATACCTGATCACCGCGGTAGCCATTGGCGCCTTGTTGTGGCTGCTTGAGCTCCTCCAGTTGCTGGAGGCGGGCGTTGCGGGCTTGATGGAGTTTGTAGCGATCACATTGGCGGCTTTACAGAGCGTACCCGAGGGCTTGATTGATTTGCTCCCCATCGTGACTGTGTTGGCTACGGCCGCTGCGGTGGGCGGCTTGCAGGCGCGCAGTGAGATGACGGTCATGCGTGCTGCCGGCCTGTCGATCTGGCGTTTGACCGCGGTTGCGCTGGCGCCGGGTTTGCTGATTGCCTTGTTGGCCCTGGCCGCCCTGCAATGGGTCACGCCCATGATTCAACAGGGCCCGGAACACCTGATCGGCGCTTCGCTGGGTGAGAATGGTCTGTGGCATCCGGCGCATGGTCTGTGGGTGCGCCAAGACGAAGAGTTTCTCAATGTTCAGGAGCTGAGGCTGGGCCGAATTCCCAGCGGCATCAACCTGTATCGGTTTTCGGCCGCCGGGGCGCTGCAGGAGCACATCGAGGCAGAGTCGGCCGTGGTGCTGCCGGATGGGCGCTGGCGTCTGGAGCAGGTGAGGATGCGCAATTTCAGCACGACCGCTCAACCG
>SLJA01000257.1 GCA_007135355.1 Wenzhouxiangella sp. | reverse complement strand
TTGGGCTGCCTCCCTTCGTCGCCTCACAACCTGGCTGGTCGAAGATGCCGGCGGCGGGCCGCGGCCGTGGAAGTTTGCCTGGGTGATCAACTTCCAGAAAGGCGGCACCTTCTTTTTCCTGGGTTTCCTGATCTGGTGGTACGACAACCAGAGCACGGCGGCGTGGATTTACCTGGCCCTACACGGCGGCTACGGCGTGGTGTGGCTGATCAAGGATTTCGCCTTTCCCGACCCGGGTTGGCAGAAGCGCATCACCGTTCTGGGTGGGATCAACGCCTTTCTCGGTGTGCTCGGCTGGTACTGGGTGTTTGGCTGGTTGCTGATTTCCGGTCATAGTGATCCGGTTTATCCACTGCCCGAACCGGTCTGGTTCGCGCTGTGCATCACGCTGTGCCTGGTCGGCTCGGTAATCATGATCGCCGCCGATGCGCAGAAGTTCTACACGCTCAGGTTACAACGGGGCTTGATTACCGACGGCCTGCACCGCTGGATACGGCATCCGAACTACCTGGGCGAGATGATGATTTACGGCTCGTTCGCGCTGATGGTGTGGCACTGGCTGCCGTTCGTGGTGCTGGCGATCGTCTGGGTCGGCGTGTTTGCCGTCAACATGATCCACAAAGAGGCCAGCATGAGCCGCTACCCCGAATGGGCGGCCTACCGCCAGCGCAGTTGGTGGCTGATTCCCGGCGTGTTCTGAGCGCCTGGCTGCTGCTAAACTAGAAGACCACCTGCCGAGGTGGCGGAATTGGTAGACGCGCCAGGTTTAGGTCCTGGTGTCTTTATGGCGTGGAGGTTCGAGTCCTCTCCTCGGCACCATTGGGAAAACAAAGGGTTCAGGTTTCAGGGCTCAGGTTTCAGGTTTTCCGCTTTTCCTGAACCCTGAAACCTGAACCCTGAAACCTGAACCCTTCAAACTCCAGAACCCGCTCAGGCTGTATTAGGCCGACGGCGCCAGCAGGGTCTGAAGAAAGCTTGATTGAGAGAAATCTGGTGCCCAGGGGGAGACTCGAACTCCCACATCCTTTCGAATACTAGCACCTGAAGCTAGCGCGTCTACCAATTCCGCCACCTGGGCACAGGTGCTGCCGGGGTCGGCAGTATAGCGTTTGCGGGTGGAAAGACCCGCGGGCCGCAAATTATATCCGGATTGAATGCAAATTGTCAGCCCGCCTTAAACAAAAAACGGCTGGTCGGACCAGCCGTTTTTGGAATAGGTGTGGCCGAGGCAAGGGGGGAACCTCGGCCACGATCCGGAGGGGGAAGGGGGGAACCCCGTTCCGGATCATCAATTTTACGGGCTGGCGGGCGTGTGTCAAGCGGACCAGCCTAGTGATGTGCTTGGATTGTGCGGTGGGTCACGATATCGAGTGAAAATGCAGAGGTGAAACTAGAGGCATGCGCCGACTGCCCGCTGCATGAGGCGCTCAGGTGACTGCTGATGTGGGCCGTCCAGGTATAATTTCAGTCGGTTTCCCAAGTTACCAAGATCATGAATTTTGATTTCACCGAAGAGCAGCAGATGATTCAGGCTGCGGCCCGTGATTTCGCGCTCAACGAGATCGCGCCGGTCGCCGCAAAGTTCGACGAGTCCGGTGAGTTTCCGCTCGAAAATATCCGCAAGATGGGTGAGCTGGGCCTGATGGGTATTGAGGTGCCGGAATCCTACGGCGGTTCGGGTCTGGACACCATCGGCTATGTCTTGGCAATGATTGAAATCAGTGCCGCCGACGCCGCTCATGGCACGATCATGTCGGTGAACAATTCACTGTTTTGCAACGGCATTCTCAAATATGGCAGTGAGGAGCAGAAGCGAAAATTTGTCCACGCGATTGCCTCCGGTGAGCATATTGGCGCCTACGCGCTGACCGAGCCGCAGTCCGGTTCGGACGCCTCGACCATGAAGTCGCGTGCTGTGCTTGCTGACGATGGCAGTCACTATGTGATCAACGCACGCAAGTCCTGGATCACCTCCGGTCCCCATGCGCGCTACTTGGTGCTGTTTGCCTCGACCAACCCCGAGGCCGGCGCTCGCGGTATTACCGCTTTTCTGATTGACACCGAGCAGGAGGGCTTCAGTCGCGGCAAGACCGAGCCCAAGCTCGGCATCCGCGCGTCGGCCACCTGCGAGGTCGAGCTGGCCGACTATCGTTGCCCGGTCGAGCACCGCCTGGGGGATGAAGGCCAAGGATTCAAGATCGCCATGAGCGTGCTGGACGCCGGCCGCATCGGCATCGCGGCCCAGGCAGTCGGGATCGCCCAGGCTGCCTATGATGCCAGCCTGAGCTATGCTCGCGATCGCAAGGCTTTCGGCCGCGAGATCGGTTCTTTCCAGATGATCCAGCAAAAGCTGGCCGACATGAAAACCCGCCTGGAAGCCGCGCGCCTGCTGACCCTGCGTGCGGCCTGGGCCAAGAAACAGGCCGAGACGACGGGTGCACGCATCACTGTGGACGGCTCAATGGCCAAGCTGTTCGCCTCCGAGGCGGCCATGTGGATCAGCCACCAGGCGGTGCAGTTGCATGGCGGCATGGGCTACAGTAAGGAAATGCCGGTTGAGCGCTATTTCCGCGACGCAAAAATTACAGAAATCTACGAAGGCACCAGCGAGATTCAGCGCATGGTGATCGCGCGAGCGGAAACCGGGCTGCGCTAAGCTCGGCGGCGGTCGTCGGCAGAGAGGGCCGGCGACCGTCCGACAACAATAAACCAATGTCCAGAGTCGGGGCTGGGTTATGAATGCATCTGAAGAGGCGGTCAAGCAGCAGCGGCTGCAGGACGTGATGGTTCAAGTGCGAGCCCGCGGAGGGAGTGAGGCTCAGGCCCAGTTCGCTCGCGAGTTTCTGCGCCGGGTGCCGGCAGCCGAGATGGGCGACCAGGATGCCGAGTCAATGGCGGCGCTGGTGCGTAATTTTCATGAATTTGCCGGCCAGCGCCTGCCGGGCGAAATCCTCATTCGTGTATACAATCCGGTCTCTGATCGGCACGGCTGGGAGTGTCGCCATACCCTGGTCGAGATCGTCAACGACGACATGCCGTTTCTGGTTGATTCGGTGGTTGTGGCCTTGTCGGAGTTAGGCTTGTCCGCGCAGTTGATCATTCACCCGGTCCTGCGTGTGCGGCGTGACCAGGGTGGCCACTGGCTGGCCCTTTGCGACGGTGACTCCGATGCGCCGGGCGAGTCGTTGATGCACGTGCAAGTCGATCGCCAGACTGGCCCGGCTGTGCTGTCGCGCATCGAGCAGCGTATCCGCAGCGGCTTGCTCGACGTTCGCCGTGCGGTCAGCGACTGGGCGGCGATGCGCGATCGGGCCTTGCAGATCGCCGTCGACTTCGGCAGCGGCAACCCTTTCCTGGCCGAGGCTGATCGCGCCGAGGGTCGCGACTTCTTCACCTGGCTGGCCGAGGACCATTTCACTTTTCTGGGTTATCGAGAGTATGTGCTGGAGGGCGAGCGCGGCGAGCGCGCCTTGCGTGCGCTGCCCGAGACCGGCTTGGGCATCATGCACGCGGAGCATCGAACCTCGCCCACCCGTTCGCTGAATGAGCTGCGCCGCGGCAGTGAACGACCCAGCGCCGACTCCCCCATCATCATCACCAAGACCAACGCCTTGTCCACTGTCCACCGTGGTGGCTACATGGACTATATCTCGCTATTGGATTTTGATGCCAACGGGCTTGTCATTGGTGAGAAGCGGTTGGTCGGGCTGTTTACCTCGGGTGCCTATATCCGCCGCTGTATGGATACGCCACTGGTCAGGCGCAAGGTGTCCGACGTGATGCAATTGTCGGGTTTGAGACCCAACAGTCACGCCGGCAAGGCGCTGCTGCACATTCTCGAAACCTTGCCGCGCGATGAATTGTTCCAGGCCCGCGCCGAAGAGTTGCTTGACCTGGCCGTCGGCATCCTTGATCTGCAGGAACGTAGCCAGACCCGGTTGTTCATCCGACGCGAGCGCTTTGGGCGCTTTTTTTCCTGCCTGGTTTTCATCCCCCGGGATCGCTTCAATACGGAAAATCGCGAGCGGATTCAAGCCATACTCAAGCGCGCCTTGAAGGGCGATCGCCTGGATTTCTCGGTGCAGGTGGGCGCCTCGAAGCTGGCCCGGGTGCACGTGATTGTCCGCCCGCGCGAGAGCGGGATCATTTCTTTCGATCTGGAAGCCATTCAGGACAAGATCAAGCAGGCGGTGCGTTCGTGGACTGACGAACTGACCGACATTCTGATCCGCGAGCATGGCGAAGAGCGCGGCCGCGAGCTGAGTCGTCGCTATGCCAGCGCTTTCCCAGCGTCCTACACCGACGAGGTGACGCCGCATGTGGCCAGCTATGATGTGGCCCAGGCCGCCAGCTTGCGTGATGCCGATGATCTGCGCATGAGCCTGTATCGGCCGCGTCCGCGTGTGCCCGGCAAGCTGCGCTTCAAGTTGTTCAAGCATGGTGAGCCGTTGCCGCTGAGCGATGTGTTGCCGATGCTGGAAAACTTGGGCATGCGCATCGTCTCAGAGCGTCCTTATGAAGTGCGCATGGACGGCGACTCTGCCTTCTGGATTCAGGATTTCGACATGCGCATGCCGGGTGATGACGACATCAGCCTGGCCCTGATCCGCGATGACTTTCAAACGGCATTCGAAAAGATCTGGCGTGGCTTGTGCGAAAACGACGGCTTCAACCGACTGGTTGTGCTGGCGCATCTGAATTGGCGCCAGGCCAGTGTTCTGCGGGCCTTGAGCAAGTACCTGGTGCAAACCGGCATCCCCTTCTCCAAGGTCTACATGGAGCAGACTTTGTCCGCCTGGCCGCTGGTCGCTCGCCTGCTGGTGGAATATTTCGAGGCGCGGCTGGATCCCCGTCGCGGGCATGAGACCAGGGTGCAGCGGCACTCTGCGCGCAGAGCCCTGGAATCTCACTGTCGGCTGCTGCTTGATCCCTTTGACGATGCCGTGCTCAACGAATACCTGGCCGAGGTCTATGTCGCGCGCGAGACGCTGGCTGGGGTCGAAGCTGCCAGGGTCGTGCGCAAGGCGATCCTGCGCGCCCTCGACAGCGTGGCCTCGGCCGATCAGGATCGCATCCTGCGCGGTTTTACCGACTTGATCCGTGCCATCCTGCGCACCAGTTTTTTCCAGTTGGACGACCGCGGCCAGCCGCGCTCCTATATCAGCTTCAAGCTTGACTCGGGTCGCTTGCCGGATTTGCCGCGGCCGCGCCCGTTCCGTGAAATCTGGGTTTATTCGCCGCGTGTCGAGGGCATCCACCTGCGTGGCGGCATGGTGGCGCGTGGTGGCTTGCGCTGGTCGGACCGGCTGGCGGATTTCCGCACCGAGGTGCTGGGGCTTTTGCGCGCCCAAAGTGTCAAAAACACCATGATCGTCCCGGTTGGGGCCAAGGGCGGTTTCGTCGTCAAGCGGCCTCCGGCCGGTGATGATCGTGATGCGCTGATGGCCGAGGTCGTGTACTGCTATCGCAGCTTCATCAACGGCTTGCTCGACATTACCGACAACCTCAAAGGCGACGAGCTGCTGCCGCCGCGCGAGGTGGTGCGTCTGGACGGGGACGATCCTTACTTGGTGGTGGCCGCCGACAAGGGCACGGCAACCTTCTCTGACATTGCCAATGCGATTTCCGTCGAGCACGGCTTCTGGCTGGGTGATGCTTTTGCCTCCGGTGGCTCCAATGGCTACGACCACAAGGGCATGGGCATTACCGCCAGGGGCGCCTGGGAGTCGGTCAAACGTCACTTCCGTGAACTGGGCACTGACACCCAGAACGAAGATTTCACCGTGGTCGGCATCGGTGACATGGCCGGTGATGTATTCGGCAATGGCATGCTGTTGTCACGCCATGTCCGTCTCAAGGCGGCTTTCAATCACTTGCATATCTTTCTTGATCCCAATCCGGATGCCGAGCAAAGCTATGCTGAGCGTGAACGCCTGTTCAAGTTGCCGCGCTCGAGCTGGGCCGATTACAACAAAGCGCTGATTTCGGCCGGCGGCGGGGTGTTTTCGCGCCAGGCCAAGGCGATTGCGCTGTCGCCTGAAGTGCGCGAGTGGCTGGGTCTGGAGCAGACCAGCCTGGCACCGCAAGAACTGATTCGTGAGTTGCTCAAGGCGCCGGTCGATCTGCTCTGGAACGGCGGTATCGGGACTTACATCAAAGCCAGCACCGAGGCCAACGCCGATGTCGGCGATGCGGCCAACAACGCCGTGCGAGTCAATGGCCGCGAGCTCAGGTGCCGGGTGATCGGCGAGGGCGGTAACCTTGGGCTGACCCAGCTTGGACGCATCGAGTTTGCCCTGGCCGGGGGGCGGGTCAACACCGATTTCATCGACAATTCGGCCGGAGTCGACTGCTCGGATCACGAGGTCAACATCAAAATCCTGCTCAATCAGGCAGTGCAGGAAGGGCGTTTGGAACTGGGCGAGCGTAACCGCCTGCTGGCCTCGATGACCGATGAGGTCGCCGGCCTGGTACTGCGCAGCAACTACCTGCAGACTCAGGCGATCAGCCTGATGGAAAGCATGACCAGCCACCGTCTGGGCGCCGAGGCGCACCTGATCGCCATGCTCGACCGCCAGGGCGTCATGGACCGCGACCTGGAGCAGCTGCCGGATGAAGAAGCGCTGCGCGAGCGTGTGGCCAACGGTATTGGCCTGACGCGGCCCGAGCTGGCCCTGTTATTGTCCTACAGCAAGATTACGCTGTATCAGGAATTGCTGGCGTCGGACGTGCCTGAGGATCCTTATCTTTCGCGCGAGCTGGAAGACTATTTCCCCAAGCCCTTGAAGGCCCGATTTGCCGATCTGATGCCTGGTCATCGACTGTGGCGGGAAATCATCGCGACCAAGGTCACCAACTCCATTGTCAACCGCATGGGTGCGCATTTCGCTACCCGTACGCGCGAAGACACCGGCGCTGATTCGGCGACCATGGCCAAGGCCTATACGGTGGCACGCGAAATTTTCCGGGCGCGCGACTTCTGGGCCGAAATCGAATCCTTGGACAACCGCGTGTCGGCCACGCTGCAGACCGAAGCCCTGTTGGAGATGTGGAATCTGCTGCGCCAGGCCACGCGCCGACTGATCGCCCTGCCGGGCGGTTACAGCATTGACATCTCCAGCCGAGTTGAGCGCTTTGCGCCAGGTATTCAGGCCTACACCGAGCAGATGGGCCGGATGCTCGACGACGAGCTGGCGGAACTTTTCCGCCAGCACCGCGATCGCCTGGTAGCTGGCGGGTTCCCCCCGGCCCTGGCCGAACGCGTGGCCAATTTGCGCTTCTTGCAGCCCTCACTGGACATCGTTGACGAAGCCAGCAGCCAGGAAGTGGCTGTGGACCGGGTGGCCGCCATTTACTTCGGCGTGATTGACCGGCTCAGCCTGAAGTGGCTGCGACGCAGCATCGAGCAGCTACCCGTGGAGCGCCAGTGGCATGCCCATGCGCGTGGCAATCTGCGTGACGAGATGTATCGCTATCATCGTCAAATCACGCGCCGGATCCTGCTGGCAAGCGGCGACCAGCCCGACCCGGTTGAGGCCTGGTTTGATCGCTACCGGGCCGAGACCGAGCGCACCGTCACCATGCTGGAGCAGATGCGCAACAGCGCCGACGGGGATTATCCCTCGTTGCAGGTGGCGCTTAATGGCCTCGGCCAGCTGCTCAACGCCACGTTGGAATGAGCGACCACCCGGCGATTGGCTTTCTGGCCAGCCAGCACCCCGGCTCGCTGGAAGCCCTGGCTGAGCTGGAGCGCCGCTACGGCCGGGTTGCGCCCCAGTCGGCCGATGTGCTGGTCGTGCTCGGTGGCGACGGCTTCATGCTGCACACCCTGCATGAGCATGTCGGGCTGGACCTGCCGGTTTTCGGCATGCGCCTGGGCGACGTCGGGTTTCTGATGAACCGTTATGCGCCCGACGATTTGCTGGAGCGTATTCAGGCCGCGCGGCCGGTGACGCTGAATCCATTGAGCATGCGCTGTGAGGATGTCGACGGCAACGCGCATGAGGCCGTGGCGTTCAACGAGGTCTCGCTGCTGCGCCAGATCAACCAGGCAGCGCAGATCCGCATTCTGGTCAACGGTCTGGCCCGCCTGGATCGATTGGTGGCCGACGGTGTGCTGGTCGCCACCGCGGCCGGTTCGACCGCCTACAACCTGTCCGCCCATGGCCCCATCCTGCCGCTGGGCACCGAAGCCGTGGTACTGACCCCGATCAGCCCGTTTCGGCCACGTCGCTGGCAGGGCGCAATCCTTCCCGCCGACGCCGAAATTGCCTTCGAGGTGCTACATCCCGAGCGCCGACCGGTCAGCGCCACGGCCGACTATGACGAAGTCCGCAACGTCGCCCGAGTTGAAGTCAAGCTCAACCGCAGCATTGCACCGCGCCTGCTGTTCGATCCCGAGCATTCCCTGGAAGAACGCATCATCAACGAACAATTCCTCATCCCCGAACCCTGAACCCGTAACCCGTAACCCCCCAAACCGCCCCTGTGTTATCTTCCGTCTCCCATGAATAGCGCCGACGACTACTCCGACGCCCCCGGCCCCCTGAAAGTCGGCATCTCCTCGCGCGCCTTGTTTGACCTGGACAGCTCTCACCAGGTTTACGAGGACGGTGGCCTGGAGGCCTACATGAATTATCAGCTGGAGCGCGAGGACGAGATCCTGCGCCCGGGCGTGGCGTTCAACCTGGTTCGCAAACTGCTGGCACTCAATACGGGCGGCATGGATCATCCCGGGGTTGAGGTCATTCTGCTGTCGCGCAACAATGCCGATATCGGTCTGCGTATCTTCAACTCCATTGAGCACCACGGGCTCGACATCCAGCGTGCCGTATTCACCAGCGGTGCCTCGCCGGCCCTTTACATCGAAGCCTCGGGCGCCCAGCTGTTCCTGTCCTCGAATGACGACGATGTGCGCAAGGTGTTGATGGCCGGTTATGCAGCAGCGACCATTCTGCCCTCGGCCACGCGCGAGAACCGGTCCAGTCAGTTGCGCCTGGCCTTCGACGGCGATGCCGTGATCTTCTCCGACGAGGCCGAGCGGGTTTACAAAGAGCACGGCCTGGAAGCCTTCTCCGACAGCGAGCGGCGGGCGGCCCTGGAACCGCTGGCGGCTGGCCCTTTCAAGCGCGTACTGGAGGGCATCCATCGCATCCAGTCGGCCTATCCGATGGACAACAACCCGATTCGCACCGCCCTGGTCACGGCACGCTCGGCCCCGGCGCACAAGCGGGTGATCCTGACCCTGCGCGCCTGGGGTATTCGCATTGACGAGGCCATGTTCCTCGGCGGCCGGCCCAAAGCGCCTTTTTTACGCGCCTTCGGCGCCGACATCTTCTTCGACGACCAGCAAATGCACTGCAGCACCGCCAGCCAGGAAGTCGCCACCGGCCACGTCCCCCACGGCGTGGCCAACGAACTGAAGTGAATTCAGTGCTTCTGTTTAATGCAGAAAAGCCTCACGCAGAGGCGCAGAGGCGCGGGGAACGCAGAGAAAAGAAGAGTTTTGCTTTTCTCCATGGCTTGCTTTTACTGCCTTGATCCATGCTTGCGCGCTTTTCCAGTTCTTTACCCTCGTTTCTCTGCGCTCTCTGCGCCTCCGCTTCTCTGCGTGAGACCAACAAAACCAGAAAACGGACACCAACCATGCGATTAATCAGATATTTCACCCTGCTGCTGAGCGCAGTGGCAATGACGGCCGTGGCCGATGAGAATGGGAATGCTGACCCGGGCTGGTCGGTGACCGAGCCGCCGGGGGAGTGGCAGACGATCCGCATCGACACCCGCGAGGTGACCTGGTCGGATGTGGATATCAGCCCGGACGGCCAGCATCTGATTTTTCACATGCTCGGCGACATTTACCGGGTGGGTATCGACGGTGGGCAGGCCGAGGCGCTGACCGACGACATCGCCTGGAACTTCCAGCCGCGCTACAGCCCGGACG
>SLJA01000329.1 GCA_007135355.1 Wenzhouxiangella sp. | reverse complement strand
TCACGTCGACCGGGGAAATGCCGGGCCGCAGCTGCCCTCGAATGTTGGACACAATATGGTGGACGTGTGCATAGCTTTCCACCACCATCAGTTCATCAACCTCAATACTGCCGATCCGACAAACCCGCCCCAGATCATTGCGCTCCAGATCGATCAGCATGATGTGTTCGGCGCGCTCTTTGAGGTTGCCGATCAACTCGGCACTGAGGTCGCGATCGGCATTCGGACAATCCGAGCGTGGCCTGGTTCCGGCAATGGGCCGGGTCTGAACGTCGTCGCCTCGAACCTCAACCAGCCGCTCGGGCGAAGAGCTGATCACGGTGCCGCCCGGAAGGCAGGCCAGGCCGGCAAACGGCGCCGGATTGAAACGCGCCAGCGCCCGATACACCGCGACGGCAGACAGCGGTGTCGGGCTGTAGGCGCGCCAGGCACGCGACAGATTGACCTGAAAGACATCACCGGCCAGGATCCATTCCCGAATACGCTCGACCCCGTTCAAAAAGCGCTCATCCGGGTCAGCCTCGATGCTCAAGGCCTCTGGCATCAGCGGGTCAAGCTGCTGCCGTGCATGTACCGTCACCAGGGTGCTCAAATGCTTCAGCAGCTGGTCCGACTCGCCAACCAGCCAGGCTTGCTGCTGCAGATGATCGACAATCAAGCCCCCGGGGCAGCGGGCGGCAAACGCGGCGGGTAGCCCATCCCGGGCCGGTGGCAATCTGAGCTTGGGTTCGACTTCGGCCACCAGCTCATAGCCCAGATAGACAAACCAGCCGCCGTAGAACGGCAATTCAGGCAGCTTCGCGGGCCGCCTCGGTTTCGGCCCGAGACGCTGGCGCAACTGATCCAGAAAGCGATCCGCGCGACCGGGGTGCCGGGTTTCAATGCACTCCCCTTCCTGGTAGAGCAACAGACTCCAGCGACCCAGGGCCCCCGCATGCGCTTCGCTGGCCAACAGAAAGGGCCACGCCTCGGGCCTGGCCTGATGAATCGCCGCAAGGTCCGGAATGAAATCGAGCCGGAGGGCGCCAAGTTGGTGCATGGCAAACGGCCTGAAAACAGCGCCGGTCAGCTTGCCGAAGGGTATCTGCGCAGCAGCAGGCTGCCGTTGGTGCCACCAAATCCAAAGGAGTTGCTCAATACGTACTCGAGGCTGGCATCCCGCGCGGTGCCGGGCACCAGATCAATGCCCTCGCACCCCTCGTCGACATCGTCCAGATTGATCGTGGGCGGCACCACTTGTTCGTGCAGGGCCAGCACACAGAAAATGGCTTCCACTCCTCCGGCGGCACCCAGCAAATGACCGGTCATGGACTTGGTGGAGCTCATCATGAGGCGACTGGCGTGCTCGCCGAAAACGGCTCGCACCGCCTCGCATTCCGCCCGATCGCCGAGCTGGGTCGAGGTACCGTGAGCGTTGATGTAGTCGATATGATCGCTGGATACTCGCGCGTCGGCCAGCGCGTTGGTCATGCACCGCGCCGCGCCCTCCCCGCTGGCCGGCGGCGAGGTGATGTGATAAGCATCGCCAGACATGCCAAAACCCACAACTTCGGCGTAAACACGGGCGCCGCGTTGGCGCGCGTGCTCAAGCTCCTCAAGAACGATCACCCCAGCCCCATTGCTCAGCACGAAGCCGTCACGTTCCCGATCCCACGGCCGTGAGGCGCGTTCAGGCTCATCGTTGCGTGTCGACAGTGCGCGGGCAGCAGTAAAACCGCCGTAGGCCGTGGGCGTAGTGCCATATTCCGCACCACCGGCGACCATGACGTCCGCGTCGCCATAGGCTATCAGGCGCGCGGCCATGCCGATGTTGTGGGTGGCGGTGGTACAGGCAGTGACAATGCTCAGGTTGGGCCCGCGATAACCATACCGAATCGAGATGTTGCCGGCGATCATGTTGATGATGCAGCCGGGCACGAAAAACGGCGAAATGCGACGCGGGCCGCTATCAATAAAGGTCTGGTAGGTCTGTTCGATGGTCGCGATGCCGCCGATGCCGGAACCGATCGCCAGTCCGTAGCGATCGGCCTGATCGTCAGCCTTGCCCAGTCCAGCATCGGCAATGGCCTGAATCGAGGCGATCATCCCATAATGGATGAAGGGATCGGATTTACGAGCCTCCTTGGCGCTCAAGTAGGGCTCGAGGTCCAGATCACGGACCTCACCGGCGATTCTGGCCGAAAACGCGGCGGCATCGAAAGCACTGAGCAAACCGATGCCGCTGCGCCCCTGCTTGATCGCCTCCCAGCTGCTGGGCACGTCGTTACCGAGGGGGGTGACACAACCCACCCCCGTGACCACCACCCTGCGTTCAGCGCGCATCAGGTCTTAAGTCAACGGCTGGGAAAGGCGACAGGAAGGTCATTCAGGGCAACCTGAAGCGAGCTACTTCTCGACGTTGTTGCTGATGTAGTCGACGGCTTGCTGGACAGTGGTGATTTTTTCGGCCTCTTCGTCCGGGATCTCGCACTCGAACTCTTCCTCCAGTGCCATCACCAGCTCGACGGTGTCCAGCGAGTCAGCGCCGAGGTCGTCCACAAATGAGGCACTGGGGGTGACTTCTTCCTCCTTCACGCCCAGCTGTTCGATGACGATTTTTTTAACCCGATCTTCAATACTACTCATGGTTTTAAAGTCCTCTGGAAACTGTGGTCCTGGCCGGGCCCGGAAGTCTCGATTCCGGCAACAGGCCAACTGTTAAGTGTTAACTACTCAACCCCGCGGGCAGACGCCCGATTTTTTGATTTCCTTGTTTCTGATCTATCGTTTCCGTGCGCCAAGCCCGGGCCGACCCAGGCCTGTCCTCAGCTCATGTACATGCCGCCATTGACATGAATGGTCTGGCCGGTGATGTAGCCGCCGTCCGGGCCGGCGAGAAAGGCAACACATCCGGCAATATCGTCCACCTGGCCGAAAGTTCCGAGGGGAATTGTACCTTGAAGGCGCTCGCGTTGCTGCTGACTGAGCGCGCGCGTCATGTCAGTGTCGATAAAGCCCGGAGCGACGACGTTGACTGTTATGCCGCGGCGCCCCACCTCGTGCGCCACAGCACGCGAAAACCCGGCCAATCCTGCCTTGGCCGCCGCATAATTGGACTGCCCCGGGTTGCCGGCGTGGCCAACGACCGAGGAAATACTGATGATCCGCCCGAAACGAGCCTTGATCATCCCCCGCACACAGGCTCGGGTCATGCGCATGGCACCCTTCAGGTTGGTCTCCATCACCTCATCCCACTCTGCGTCTTTCAGGCGCAGCAGTAGCTGGTCTCGGGTAATGCCGGCATTATTGACCAGAATCTGAACCGGACCGGCGGCGTGCTCCACCGCCGCGACCGCGGCATCGACCGCCGCGGGGTCGGTCACATCCAGCACCAGGCCACGACCCGCGCCCAACTGATTGCTGAGCGTCGCAGCGCCGGCCGCGGAGGTGGCCGTGCCGAACACCACGGCACCAAGGTCCCGCAGTCGGACGGCCACAGCGTGGCCTATGCCGCGGCTGGCTCCGGTAACCAGAGCGACGCGGTCCTGCAAAAGACTATTCATCTCGATGACTCATATCAGCTGTCAAAGCCTTGCGCAGCAAATCAAAGCCGTCCGCCGCATCCAGCGCCAACCACGCTTGCGTGCGATCAATGCGGCGGCCCAGGGTGCTCAGCACCCTTCCGGGGCCGCATTCTGCCACGATTGTCGCGCCCGTCTGGCCCAAATGCCTGACGATTGCCGTCCAGCGCACCGGCGCGCATAATTGCGCCACCAGCGTTGCCCGAATCGATTCGGGCGACTGATGACAGGCCAGATCGGCGTTGTGCACCACCGGGATGCGGGGCGCTTCAATGCTGATGGTCTCCAGCTCGGCGCGCAGACCCTCCGCGGCCGGCGCCATCAGGCGACAGTGCGCGGGCACACTAACCGGCAACTTGACGGCGCGGCGCGCGCCGGCCTCCTGACAGGCGCGAATGGCTCTTTCCACGGCCGTGCTTTCACCGGCAATGACCACTTGGCCTGGAGAATTGTAGTTGGCAGCGGCGACCACCTGCTGCTCGGCGACTTCACGGCAGATGGCCTCAACTGTTTCATCGGCCAAGCCAAGGATGGCGGCCATCGCGCCCTGACCTGCCGGAACCGCCGCCTGCATCAAACGTCCGCGCGTCGCCGCCACCTTGAGCGCGTCAGAGAAGGTCAGACTGCCGGCAGCAACCAGCGCGCTGTACTCGCCCAGACTATGACCTGCCAGCAGCCCCGGGCGAAGATCGCTGATACTGCACCACACCCGCCACAAAGCAACCCCACCGGTCAGCATCAAGGGTTGGGTCAGTTCTGTTCGCCCCAGCCATTCGGCCGGGCCTTGACTGGCCAGCTGCCATAGATCCAAATCCAGGACGGTACTGGCCTCATCAAAGGTTTCCAGTAGCATCGGGTAGCGCGCAGCGACTTCCCCCAGCATACCGACGGTCTGAGAGCCCTGTCCCGGAAAAACAAAAGCCAGGGACGAGCAGATTTTCAATTTTTTCATATTGTTGGAACAGCTTTCTAGAAAACCACCAAGGCTGATCCCCAGGTGAATCCACCGCCGAAAGCCTCCAGCAGCAACCGATCACCTCGCTTGATCCTGCCGCTGCGCACGGCCTCATCCAGCGCCAGCGGCACCGACGCAGCCGAGGTATTGCCGTGCCGGTCAACCGTCACAATGACTTGATCCATTGACATCTGAAGCTTTTTGGCGGTGGCCTTGATGATGCGCAGATTGGCCTGGTGCGGGACCAGCCAGTCCAGATCACCCTGCCCCAGCTGGTTGGCTTCAAGGGTTTCATCAACAATCCGGCCGAGCGTGTTGACGGCCACTTTGAACACTTCATTGCCGACCATCTGCACACTCAAGCCACCACGCGGCTCGGCTTTGAATCCACGTGAGACGCCGACGTCTACCTTGAGTAAATGGCTGTAGCCGCCATTGGCATGAATATGCGTTGAGAGAATGCCTGGCTCCTGATCGGCAACCAATACCGCCGCCCCGGCACCATCGCCAAAAAGCACGCAGGTTGAGCGGTCGCTCCAGTCCAGCATGCGCGTCAATGTTTCAGCGCCAACCACCAATACGCGCTTGACCGTTCCGGCGCGAATGAATTGATCAGCTACCGACAAGCCATAAATGAAACCGGTGCATGCGGCATTGATATCAAAGGCACCGCATTCGCCCATGCCCAGTCGCTGTTGCAGCAGGCAGGCGGTCGACGGGAAAACCACATCGGGGGTAGTGGTGCCTACGATCAGCAGATCAATGTCCGATGGCGCAAGACCACTGGCCGCCAATGCCGCCCGCGCCGCCTGTTCAGCGAGGTCGCAGGTCGTCTGACCCTCTGCCGCTATACGCCGCTCGACAATGCCCGTGCGGTCACGGATCCACGCATCATCGGTGTCGACAAGGGCTTCCAGGTCCTTGTTGGTCAGTATTTTTTCCGGCAGGTAACTGCCGGTTCCAGCGATTCTCGAATACACCTTCAACTCCCGCTGGCTGGCGACCGATTCAGTCCTCAGCCCACAATTGCGACTCCATCGCCGCGCCCAAGCCGCGCCGTGCCTCCAGTCCAGCAAGCGCAATAGCATGGGCCAGCCCTTCGGCCGATGCCCCGCCATGGCTTTTGATGACCGTCCCGCGTACCCCCAGCAGAGGCGCCCCATTATGCCGGGAAGGATGCAGGCTGTCATGCAATCGTTTCAGCTTTGGCCGGGCCATCAAGCCGCACAGACTACCGGCAAATCGGGTCTTGAGTTCGGCGAACATCAAGCGCACAGCCCCCTCCGCGCTTTTCAGCAAAACGTTGCCGGCGAAGCCGTCACACACCACCAACTCGGCGCCGCCCATGAACACCTGGTCGGCTTCAATAAAGCCGTGATAGTCGATGTTCGGATCCTCAGCCAGCGCCCTTCCGGCCTCGCGAATGGCATCTGGACCCTTGCCCGGCTCACTACCTATATTGAGCAGCGCGGTCCGCGGCGGCCGACCATTCAGAGCGCGCAGCGCCACGTGACCCAAGCGAGCAAACTGGCACAGGCGCTCGGCATCGACCTGGATGTTGGCGCCGAGGTCCAGCATCCAGGTCGCGCCCTGGCCGGTTGGAACCGCGGCCATCAAGGCGGGACGATCGATGCCCGGCAGCATGCCCAGCACTTGCCGCGCCAGAACCATGAGTGCCGCGGTGCTGCCTGAACTCACCGCCGCGTCTGCCGTGCTGTCGACCAGTGCGTGCAGTGCCATTGCCATGGAGCTTTCCCGACCACGCCGCAACGCGTACGCGGCGCCGGCATCGGCAGGCAGCGCTTGATCAACCGCGACGACATGCAAACGCTCGACGAGTGAGTCAGGCCATTGCCGCGCCACCGCCCGGCATTCGTCTTCCGGACCAGCGACCAGGACGCGCAACTGCCCGTCGGACTGCAGAGCCTGCCTGCAGCCTTCCAGGTTCCGCGCGACGCCACCGTCTCCGCCCAGGGCGTCAACAGCAACCGTGACCGAATCGGAGCTGCTCATCGCTCAAGCCGCCCAGGCCGTCACGATTCCTCGTCTTCCTCGATTTCCGGGGCCACTTCAATGACCTGCCGGCCCCGATAGAAGCCCTCGGCCGACACGTGATGGCGACGATGCACCTCACCGGTGCTCAATTCCTCCGACAAGGCCGCCGCTTTGAGATGGTCGTGCGATCGGCGCATGCCGCGCTTGGATGGGGTTTTTCGGCTCTTTTGAACAGCCACGATAATTTACTCCTGCTTGAACGGATCGGTATCTGCTTTCGCGGCCAATTCGGCCAATTCGGCAAACGGTTTGTAGGTCTTTGGCGCCGCCGCCGGACCGGCACTGACCGGACAACTATCGGGTGCGCGCGGCACCAGCGGCAGGCTCAACAATATTTCCTCGGCAATGACGTCCTCGATGCGCAAGCGCCATTCCTGAATCAACAACGGCTCGTAATCCTCCGGCAGGGCCTCGGCCGCGCGCTCGTCGGTCACGATGCCCAGCACCGAATGACTCTCGATGGGCTGGGCGTAAGTCTTGAGACTGCGCTGACAGACCAGGATCAGCTCGCCGCTGACGCCCAGCTCTGCGCGCACATTGCCGTACTCGTCCAGACAAAAACTGAGCTGGAACGCAAACTCGCCTCGCTCCGGGTCGGCGGCGACGTCGTGCAGGCGATGGAGCCGAGCCAGAGGCAGGGTGCCGCTAAACCTCCGCCCGCCCTGAGCTGCCTTCAGCGGATTGATCGAGTCTGGGTAGTCTTTCGACATCAGCCCTCCATTGTACCATTGACAGTATTTGCCACACAATCTGGAAATCAAGCTGATGAAAACGCCGCATCGGGTCATTCTGGCCTCCAGCTCTGCGTACCGACGCCAGTTACTCGCCCGCCTGGGCCTGACTTTCGAAACCGAATCGCCCAACGTCGATGAGAGCGCCCAGCCGGGTGAAACCGCAGCCGAGCTCGCCCGCCGGCTGGCCGAGCTGAAAGCGCGCACGGTCGCATCGGCAACACCGGGCGCAGTCGTCATCGGCTCAGATCAAGTCGCCGAATGTCATGGACGCCTGCTGGGCAAGCCCGGCTCTGAGGCGCGCGCTCTCGAGCAGTTGCGCGGCATGCAGGGTGCGGAAGTGGTCTTTCAAACCGCGGTGGCCGTCGTCCACGCCACAGAGTGCCACAGTGCCGTGGTGCCGACACGCGTGCGAATGCGTCAACTCACTGACGATCAACTGCGGCGCTACCTGCATCGAGAAGCGCCGTTTGACTGCGCCGGCGCTTTCAAAAGCGAAGCGCTGGGTATTGCCCTGCTCGACTCGGTCCGCAGCGAGGACCCGACCGCTCTGGTCGGATTGCCGCTGATCGCGACCATTCGGCTGCTGGAACAATGCCGGGTGAGAGTGCTGTAATTCCGATTACTATCGCGCGCCAGCCCGGTCAAGCCGGCCTCTGCCGATGGTAAGATGATGGCCATACGCCACTGAATGGAACAATTGCCATGGCCGCTCCATCATCCGAAACCCCGCATTACCACCACTGGAGGCTTGAGACCGATCTGGACGGTATCGTCTGGCTGCAGATCGACCGCGGCGACGAGAAGGTCAACAGCCTGGGCACGGCGGTGCTGTCTGAATTGGACACTATCGTTGCCGAGCTGAGCAAAAACAAACCCACCGGCCTGGTGTTGATGTCGGCCAAGCCACGCAGTTTCATCGTCGGTGCTGATGTGCGCGAGTTTGACGCCACCCGTGATGTCGGGGTCCTGAGAGACAACGTGCGCCAGGTCCATGAACTGTTCCAGCGCATCGAAGACCTGCCCTTTCCAACCGTGGTGGCTTTCGAGGGCTACTGCCTGGGCGGCGGTCTGGAGCTTTCCCTGTGCTTCGACTGGCGCATCGCCCTGGATGCCGACCACACGCGCATTGGTTTCCCCGAGGTCAATTTGGGCATCTACCCAGGTTTCGGCGGCTCCGGGCGCGCCATCGCCGCCATCGGAGCGGTCAATGCCATGCAAATCATGCTGAGCGGCCGAATGCTCAGGGCGCGCGCGGCGCGCGCCATGGGCCTGGTCGACCAGGTCGTCGATGCACACGGCTCTTTGCGCTGGGCCGCGCGTAACGCGGTGCTGCGCAAAAAGCGTCACAAGCGCCCCGGCTTGGTCCAGAGGATGGCGGCCGCCGGCGCCGTACGCGGCTTTCTCGCCAAGCAAATGCGCAAGCAGGTCGCGGCCCGTGCCCGCCAGGAACACTACCCAGCGCCTTATGAACTGATTGACGCATTCGAGTCGGCCGGGAACTCGCAGGCCCGGATGATCCAGCTGGAAGCCGAAAAGGTACCCGAACTCCTCGCCGGTGACACCTCGCGTAATTTGCGCCGTGTGTTCCGCCTGATGGAGCAATTGAAAAGCCAGGGCAAGCGCTCTTCGTTCAAGGCGCGGCGCGTTCATGTTGTGGGGGCCGGGGTCATGGGGGGAGACATCGCCGCCTGGTGTGCGTCCAGAGGTCTTGAAGTGACGCTGCAGGATCGGGAAATGAAATACATCGAGCCGGCGCTCAAGCGTGCTAACTCGCTGTTTCGGCGCAAACTGAAAAAGCCCGAAGCCGTGGCCGCCGCGCAGCAGCGCCTGGTTGCCGATGTCGACGGCCGTGGAGTCGGTCGCGCCGACGTCATCATTGAGGCGATCTTCGAAAACCGGGACGCCAAGCGCGAATTGCTGACCAAACTGAACGAAAATGCGGCCGCTCACGCGATTATTGCCACCAACACTTCCGCGATCCCACTGGCTGAGCTATCGGACGTGCTGGATGACCCCTCGCGCCTGATTGGCCTGCATTTTTTCAACCCGGTGGCAAAAATGCCTTTGGTGGAAATTGTCCACGATAGTCGCAGCGACCCCGACCGTGTCAATGATGGCTCGAGCTTTGCCACTCAGATTGGCAAATATGCGCTGCCGGTGACCTCGACACCGGGATTCCTCGTCAATCGTGTCCTCGCACCCTACATGCGCAATGCCATGAAGCTGCATCGCGAAGGCATACCCAAGGAAGCGCTGGACAAGGCCGCTGAGCGCTTCGGCATGCCCATGGGCCCGGTTGAATTGGCCGATACGGTCGGCCTGGACGTCGGACTGGGGGTCATCAAGACCCTGATGGGCGATGCCGCCGGCGAGGACAAAAAGGTGCTGGAGGAGATGGTCAAGGAAGGCAAACTGGGCAAGAAATCCGGCGAAGGGTTTTATCGCTGGAAAAAAGGCAAGCCGCAGCGTGACCCGAAAGCCCATGAAGGCCATGATCTGGATGATCTCGCCGAGCGTCTGATGCAACCCTATTTTGATGAATGTCGAGCGTGCCTGGCCGACCAGGTCGTCGAGGATGCCGACTTGCTGGACGCGGGGATGATCTTCGGCACCGGCTTTGCCCCGTTCCGTGGCGGCCCGCTTCATTACCTGGAAACAGAGCACGGCGCCGATCAGGATGAAGCGGAGTCCAGCGCCACGGCAACCACGCAAACGGCAGAGGAGAACGCTTGATGAGCGCCAG
>SLJA01000271.1 GCA_007135355.1 Wenzhouxiangella sp. | reverse complement strand
GACCAGTCCTGGGAAAGCGGTCCGCCGTTCAGCCCGAAATACCGCCAGGTGCTGGTGGATTTTGGCCTGAAGCATGAGAAGGAGCAGGCCCTGTCCTGGCCGGAGACTGCCGGCTTTATGTTCGCGGTTATGGCTTGTCCGGAGTTCATCGCGCCGTCTGAGTGGATTGAATTCGTGCAGGGCAAAGCGGTGTTTGCCGATCCTGACGAGGCGCGAAAGGTCAGCGAAGCGCGCCTAGAGCTGATGAACTGGGTGTCTGAATGCCTCGACCAGGGCTGGCTTGCCATTCCGGAGGATTGTCGATCCGGTGCGGATCCGCTGAAGATTCTGGAAGCTGATAACGATTTCTCGCGCTGGTGCAGAGGTTTCGTTGCAGGCCACTTTTGGCTGCGGGAAGCTTGGGAAGAAGAAATCGAGGAGGGCAGCGATGATGATCACGTGGTCAATACCGCGATCATGTTGTTCACTTTTTTCAGCGATCGGAAAATGGCTGAAACGGTGCTGAGGGATATATCCGACGACGATGAATCTGATCCGATGACGCTGGAAGAAGCGGCGCAGCGATTTCGTCCGATGGTCGAAGCGGGCGCGCTGGCGTATGCATCAGTGGGCCTGGAGTACCGCGAGGCGTACTATGCTCCGCCTCCGCCCCCCAGGGAGCCGGTGCGCTCGGTCAAAGTCGGGCGCAACCAGCCCTGTCCTTGCGGCAGCGGTCTGAAATACAAGAAGTGCTGTGGCGGACCCAAAGCTCCGAATCAGAGTTAGAACGGCAAACCCTGGGTCGCTCGGCCTTCGGGGCTGTGCGGGTGCGAAAAGGTGGCAGGTCCCGCCTGAGTCTGCTGTTGCTCAAATCTCGTGGCCGCGACCAGGCTTTAACCGTTCCGCATGCAGCCGCTCATAAAGCGGGCGACAGAACTCGGCGACCTCGGCTGCGCGGCCGCCTAGCTTGATCTCGTGTCTCTTCGGCGCGGAAAACCCGGTCGACCGCCAGACCGCGTCGTACCAGTACTTCGCCCAAACGCCGTCGCTGTCGCGCGGACCGGGCGGCCAGACCAGCATCTCGGGCCGAAAGTCGATGTTCAGCCAGTTGCACAGCGCGCGCAGATGGCCTTCCGGATCGGCCAGAAACTCGCCGCCGTCGATCACCGGCGGCAGCGCTCCGGTGTTCTGTTCCAGCCAGTCGAACAGCATGACCTGCTGCGGCAGGCCGACGTCTTCGGGGGTGATGTCCTCGGTGCCGCGGGCGCGGACGTAGGACGCCACGACTTCGTCGGGCCGGCGGATCAGGAAGACGTTGGTCAGCTCGGCGATCCAGTCCAGGTCGATGGACGGATCGAGGTGATGGCACATGTGCTTCTGGTACCAGATTGCCTGCCCGCCGGGCACCGGGCCGCAGGTCAGCGCGGTCACCACTTTTCGCCAGTCGCGCTCGCCGGCCGCCATGACCTCTTCGCGGCCGGGATGATCGGCGCCGCTTAAGGATAGCCAGGCGGCATAAAGGGGCTCGTCGGAAACCGCGCAGTCCGGCCGGTTCTCCCAGGCGCGCATCATCGCAGTGGAGATATTGCGCGGCCCCGACCACATGGCGATGCGCAGCGGCTGGTCCATTGCGCCTACTCCGGCCGCTGGCGACCGGCCACGTCGGCGCGCATCAGTTCGGCGTAGAGTCCCTGCAGATGCTGCGTCACCGGGCCTGGCAGGGGCGTGTGCAAGTCGCGGCCGTCGACCGAGCGCACCGGCGTTAGGCCGCACAGCGTGCCGGTGACGAAAGCCTCTTCGGTGCCGTAGACCTCGGTCAGGCTGAAGTCCTTCTCGAAGCAGGGGATGCGGTGCTCGCGGCAGATCGCGATCACGTTGCCGCGCGTAATACCGCCCAGGCAGTAATTGCCTCTGGAGGTCCAGACCTCGCCACGGCGCACGATAAAGAAATGAGTGGAGTTGCAGGTGGCGACAAAGCCGAGCGGATCGAGCATCAGGGCCTCGTCGGCCCCGGCCTCGTTGGCCTGGATGCAGGCGCTGATGCAGTTGAACTTGGAGTGCGAATTGATCTTGGGGTCTTGAGTATCCGGCGCGCCGCGGCGCACATGCACGGTAAACAGCTTGAGCCCGCGAGCGGCGGCCGCAGGATCGTGCGGGCTCTGCGCCGGTACGATGACAACCGTGGCCTTGCCGACTGCCAGGCGTGGGTCCTGGTAGGGCTGGCGGCGGATGCCGCGGGTGACCATCAGCCGCAAGTGGGCGTCGTTGACCAGCCCGTTGGCCTCAATGGTCTCGTAGATGGCCCGGGTCAGCGCCTCGCGATCCAGGCCAATGTCGAGCACGATGGACTTGGCCGCCTCGAACAAGCGGTCCAGATGCGGCTCAAGAAAAGCCGGGTGCCCATCGACCACGCGCAAGCCCTCCCACACACCATCGCCGAGTACGAAGCCACTATCAAAGACCGAAACTTGCGCCCGCTCCTCGTCGACCAATCGACCGTTCAGATGGATCTTCATCGCGTTGT
>SLJA01000283.1 GCA_007135355.1 Wenzhouxiangella sp. | reverse complement strand
CGTCTATGGCGGCGACCAGGTCATCGCGTTGCTCGGGCGAGACGAGCACGTAGTCCGGCGCGATGCAGGACTGGCCTGAGTTAATGCACTTGCCCCAGATCAGACGGCGCGCGGCGTGCTTGAGGTCGGCATCGCGGTCGATCACGCAAGGGCTTTTGCCGCCCAGCTCCAGGGTAACGGGAGTCAGGTGCTCGGAAGCCGCGCGCATGACGATCTTGCCAACGGCCGCGCCACCGGTGTAGATGATGTGGTCGTATTTGAGCTTGAGCAGTTCGGTGGTTTCGTCCACCGCTCCCTCAACCACCCTGATTGCGCGTTCATCCAGGTACTTCGGGATGAGTTCGGCCATCAGCGCCGAGCTCGCGGGGGCGATTTCGGAGGGCTTGAGCAGAGCGCAGTTGCCGGCCGCCAGCACCGGAATCAGTGGCCCGAAAATCAGCTGGAACGGGTAGTTCCAGGCGCCCAGGATCAGCACCACGCCCAGCGGCTCGGGCTGCACCCAACTGCGCGCGGGCTGGCCCAGCAGCGGCGTGCTGACCCGGCGCGGCCGGGCCCAGGACTTCAGGCGTTTGCGCGCGTGTTTGATGCTGCTGTATAGCAAGGCGAGCTCGCCCAGCAAGACTTCCTGCGGCGGCTTGCCCAGGTCGGCCGCCAGCGCCTCACCGATCACGCCTTCGTTTTCGCTCAACAGACGATGTACCGCGGCCAGCTGGGCATCACGCCAGGCCAGGTCGCGGCTCAGGCCGGTGGCAAAGGTCGCACGCAGTTGTTTCAGCAGGGCGGGATATTGGTCGGTCGAGATCGTCATGGCTTGTGCCTTGGTCATGGGTTCCATCCTTGCGGTGCGGCCGCCCTGGAGCCGCTTCAGTGTAGCGCGGGCGTGCCGGCTATAGCGCCGCGGCCACCCGTGTGCCTTGATCAATCGCGCGTTTGGCGTCGAGTTCGGCCGCCACGTCGGCACCACCAATCAGATGTACGCTGACTCCGGCCGTCTTCAGCCTATCGGCCAGCGCCCGGTTGGGCACCTGGCCGGCGCAGATCACCACATTGTCAACCGCCAAGCAGCGTGTTTCCTCGCCCACACGAATGTGCAGACCCTGATCGTCGATGCGTTCGTAGCTAACACCCGACAGCATCTGCACACCGAAATTCTTCAGCGAGGTGCGGTGAATCCAGCCGGTGGTCTTGCCCAGACCGGCACCGGGCTTGGAGGTCTTGCGCTGCAGCAAAAAGATTTCGCGCGCCGGCTTGCCGAAGTCAGGCTCTTGCCCTTGCACGCCACCGCGCCCCGACAAGCTCATGTCCACGCCCCACTGGCGGAAGAAGTCTTCAGCTCGGGGCTGGTCCGGGTCAGGCCGCTCCGGCACCTCGCCGTGGACCAGAAATTCGCTGACATCGAAACCGATGCCGCCGGCGCCGATTACGGCCACTCGCTGCCCAACCGGCTTGCCGTGCAGCAGCACATCGATATAGCTGAGCACACTGGCGTGATCCTGACCGGGAATTTGCGGGTCACGCGGGGTTACACCGGTGGCGACAATCACCTCATCAAATGCTTTTGAATCGACGTGCTCTGGATCAAACTTCGTGTTGAGCCGGAGGTCAATTCCGAGCAACTCAATGCGCCGGGTGAAGTAACGCAAGGTCTCGACGAACTCTTCCTTGCCGGGGATGCGCATGGCCATGTTGAACTGCCCGCCGATACGACCGGCCTGGTCGAACAGGCTCACGCTGTGGCCGCGCTCGGCGGCGGTGACCGCGGCAGCCAGGCCCGCCGGGCCGGCGCCGACCACAGCAATTTTCTTGGGAGCAGATGCAGGTCGAATCACCAGCTCGGTCTCGTGGCCGGCGCGCGGATTGACCAGGCAGGAGGCGACCTTGTTCTGGAACACGTGATCCAGACAGGCCTGGTTGCAGGCGATGCAGGTGTTGATCTCGTCGGCCCGACCTTCGGCGGCCTTGTTGGCCCACTCCGGATCGGCCAGCAGCGGGCGGGCCATGGAAACCAGGTCGGCATCGCCGCGCGCCAGCACCGCCTCGGCCGTGTGCGGCATGTTGATGCGGTTGCTGGTCACCAACGGCAGCGAGACCGAGTCGCGCAGCTTGCGCGTGACCCAAGTAAAGGCCGCCCGCGGCACCGAGGTGGCGATGGTGGGCACGCGCGTTTCGTGCCAGCCGATGCCGGTGTTGATGATGGTCGCACCAGCCTGCTCGATGGCCTGGCCCAGCGCGACGACCTCTTCCCAGTTATTGCCGTCGGCCAGCATGTCGATCATCGACAGGCGGTAGATGATGATGAAGTTCGGTCCGACCCGCTCGCGCGTGCGCTTGACGATCTCGACCGGCAGCCTCATGCGGTTCTCGAAGCTGCCGCCCCAGGCATCCGATCGGCGGTTGGTCCGCGGCACCAGAAACTGGTTAATGAAATAGCCCTCCGACCCCATCACCTCGACGCCATCGTAGCCGGCCTTTTGCGCCAGAGCGGCGCAGCGCACGAAGTCCCTGATCT
>SLJA01000265.1 GCA_007135355.1 Wenzhouxiangella sp. | reverse complement strand
GTTTTGAGTCGTCACCGAAGAAACGGCGGAAGTTCCATCGCGCGTCTCCGGTAGCCTGCCTTTTGTCTGAAGGCAGCCTGGCGAAGATTCGCGCCCGGGCTGCCGCCCCAAACCTCCCAATTTAATTTCGCACGCATCCTGCGTTTGTTCGCGTTCCGGTAACGCGCATGATCGTCTGGTCGTGTCCGGAAGGTTCCGTTTCCGCGGTGCCGACCTCCTGCCGTTGTTTTTCCATCACAACGCTTGAGAGGTTTGCCATGCGTAACAAGAAAACCCTTCTGGCCTGCTTGATTGCAGGCGCCCTGCCCCTGTCCGCCTGGTCTGCCGGTGGGCACTTTCCCGTCGACGATGCCGAAATCACCGCGCGCGGTGATATTCAGATCGAGACCTGGGTCACCCGTCTCGACGGCAATAACAGCGAGTTCGGCTTCCTGCCGGCCTGGACGGTACCGAGCATCCCGATGGAGCTGACCGCCGGCCTGTATCGAGTTGAAGAAGACGGCGACTCGTTCTTTCGCTTCGAGCCGGCGGCGAAGTGGCAGTTTGTCCCCCAGGCACCTGGTGTGGTGGCCGGCGCGATGAGCGTGGCCGCCGGCATTGACGACGGCGACTGGAACGATCTGCTGGTCAACTTCATCGGCAGCTATGAGCTTGCCAATGCGCCAGTCACCTTGCACGGCAATCTCGGCTGGATTCATGACCGCAGCGGTGATGAAAACCTCGACCGCGTCTTTGTCGGTGGCGCTTTCGACTGGCGCCTGACCGAGCAGCTGAACCTGATCGGTCAGGTCTACCGCGAAGGCGCCGAGGCCGAAGTCGAGTCCCAGCTGGGCCTGCGCTTCAACTTCGATCATACCGTAGAACATCTGGACCTCGCCCTTGGTCGCGCGCTGAGCGGCGACGACAAGGACTGGTTTTTCACCGTTGGCCTGACGCTGACTTTTTGAGCTTTTGCACAGGAGAGATATTCATGAACCGCAGCCACATCATTGAAATCCTCGCCCTGTTCCGCCTGCAGCGCTGGGAGCGACTGGATAGCCTGCTGGGCCAATGCAGCGCCCGCGAAACCGCCGAGGCCCTTGCTCGCATGAGCGATGCCGAACAGCTGGAGTTTCTGCGCCGACTGGAGCCTGATCAGCGTCACCACGCAATCCTGGCGCTGGACTACCCGGCCTGGACGCGGCTGGTCGACTCGGTCGGCCCCATGGTCAATCGTTGGGCCCGGCCCCAGCCACAGACCGCATCGGCTCACATCGCCGGCATTCACTGAACATGCCGCACACCCGAATCAATGGAGAGATCAACATGAACAGCTATTCCCTCAAAAGGACTTCACCGACCTGGCGGTGTATTTCGTGCTGGCCGGCGCGCTGCTCGGCATCGCCAACTGAAGTCAAGCACGCGGACGGCCTGAAAGGATCCACGGACCTCAGGCCGTCCGCGCCATTTATGGCGCACTGTGCGAGCGCGCACAAAGCGCCGATTTACGGGAGCAGCGATCAAGATGCTTTCCGGCTGTGTCACTATACGGAGCCTCGGGCGAGAAGAGCCCCACTTTTTTAAGACCTGCAGGGAACCCAACGATGGCCGAAAAAGGCGCAATCATCGAACTGATCGCATTGATCCGGCTCCAGCGCGAGGCCGAGATCGCGGAGAAACTGGAGGAGATGGCAGTCCAGGACATCGCCGATGCGATGGTTGAACTGGAGTCGGAAGAGCGCTTGACCGTGCTGCGCAGCCTGCCGGCCGAACGCCAGACCGACACATTCTCCTACCTCAGCCAGGGCCTGCAGCGTGAGGTCATCGGCGGCCTGGAGCAGAACGAGGCGCGCCGACTGCTGGGCGAACTGGTGCCCGACGATCGCACGGCATTTCTGGAAAGCCTGGACCCGGAAGATCTGGAAAGCTTCCTCAAGCTGCTCAGCCCGGAAGATCTGAAACAGTCGCTCAAGCTGCTCGGCTACCCCGAAGAGTCCATCGGACGACTGATGACCCCGCGCTTCGTTTCGGTGCGGCCGTCATGGACCGTGGCCCGGGCGCTGGACCATATCCGCCACGAAGCACATCGCGGCGAAACGATCAACTTCGTCTTCGTCACCGACGAGCGCGGTCGCCTGCTGGATGCGATCAAGCTCAAGCACTTCATCCTGGCCCGCCAGGACGCCAAGGTCGAGACGCTGATGCAAGAGGAGTTCTACTCCGTCGAGGCCTCGGCCGACCGCGAAGAAGCCGTCCAGGTCATCCAGCGTTACGACATCAACACCCTGGCGGTCACCGACAAGACCGGCGTACTGCTCGGGATTGTGACCGTCGACGACATCATGGACGTGGCCGAGCAGGAAACCACCGAGGACTTTCACAAGCTCGGCGGTACCGGCAGCCTGAATATTTCCATCCGCGAAGCCTCGCCCGGCTTTCTCTACCGCAAACGCATCGGCTGGCTGATGATCCTGGTGCTGGTCAACCTGGTCTCCGGGCTGGCCATTGCCATGTTCGAGGATGCCATCGAGG
>SLJA01000112.1 GCA_007135355.1 Wenzhouxiangella sp. | reverse complement strand
GAAATGTTCGGCGCCAGCGCGTCCAGCGCGTAAGGTAGTTCGGGCAGTGAAAAAGCCATGATGCTCTCCTCGGAAGTTTGGGTGGTGGATGTCCCATCAATGTTCGTTGATGGGACCAAATCGGTACGGTTTCAAGATACCAGTCCTGCGTCAAGGTTGCAGGCGACTCATTCGATCTCCTGCAGATGCCGCCAGCGGTTGACGATGGTGCAGAACAGGGAGGCCGTGCGCTCGGTGTCATAGGCGGCCGAGTGGGCCCGGTTCTTGTCCCACTCCAGGCCGGCGGCCGTGACAGCCCGGGCCAGCACGGTCTGGCCATAGGCCAGGCCTCCCAGCGTGGCCGTATCGAAGCAGCTGAAGGGATGAAAAGGGTTGCGCTTGTAGCCGACCCGGGCGATGGCCGCGTTGAGAAACCCGAGGTCGAAGTGAGCATTGTGACCGACCAGCACCGCGCGTTTGCAGCCGGTATCGCGCAGCTCCTGGCGCACCGGCTGCAGCAGGGCGCGCAAGGCCTCGGTTTCCTCCACCGCCGGGCGCAGGGGATGGTCGGGGCGAATGCCGTTGAACTCCAGCGCGGCCTTTTCGATGTTGGCGCCGGGAAAAGGGGCGACATGCCGCACCTGAACCGGAGCCGGATGCAGCCAGCCGGCCTCGTCCATACGAATAATGCAGACTGCCAGCTCCAGCAAGGCGTCCGTGGCCGCGTTGAAACCGCCGGTTTCGACGTCGACCACCACCGGCAGAAAGCCGCGGAAACGTTGGGCCATGGCCGTCATGCCGCGCCCGCCGAAGTGCATCGTAGAATGATCATCCCTGCATGGTATCGGCTTGTGTTCATGAATACTCATCGATCGATCGATTTGCGCCACCTGATCCTGACCTTCATCTTGCTGCTGGCGTTCCCGGTCGAGGCACGCTCGCAGGTTCTGTGGTCGGTTCAAGGTCCGGAAGGGCAGCAAAACTGGCTGCTCGGTACGGTGCACAGCGAAGATGCGCGTCTACTGGACTTTCCACCCGAGCTGCTCGATGCCCTGGCGCAATCACAGCGGCTGGCGCTTGAGTTGGTGCCCGACATGGCCATGATGGAAACGCTCAACCAGGCCATGCATTTTCCCGAGCCGCGCTTGCATGCGGTCCTGGAGGCGGGCTTGTACCAGGCCCTGGTCGAAATTCTTGACCAGCACTACGGCATGGGGGAGCCGGCCGTGCGCCGGCTGCGCCCCTGGGCGGCGGCCATGACCATTTCCGTGCCGCCGCCCCAGACCGGCTTGTTCATGGACCTGGCGCTGGCCGTGCGCGCGCGCAGCCTGGGGCTGGAAGTCATGGCCCTGGAGCGCCTGGACGAACAGCTGGACTTTCTGGCCGGTATGGCCGAGCCCATGCAGATCGACTTGCTGCGCCAGGCGGTGGCCGACTTCCCGCGCCAGGGTGAGCTGTTCGAGGAGTTGCTGCAGGCTTACCTGAGCGGTGATCTAGAGCGTCTTGAAACCGTCGCTTACGCGCAGATGAGCGAGCTGGATCCCGAGCTGCGCGATCACTTCGAGCAGATCGGCATGATCCAGCGCAACCACACCATGGTCGAGCGCGCCCTGCCGCTGCTGCAACAGGGCGGCCTGATGATCGCCGTCGGCGCGCTGCATTTGCCGGGTACGGACGGCTTGATCGCGCTGCTTCGAGACGCCGGGTTTACGCTTGAACCGGTAACAAGCTCAATTCCAAACTCATGAGCTATGCCTATTCGCCTTAGCCAAGCCTATTGGCACGGTCTCGGAAAGTCCCTGACCCCCAAAATCCCTTCTCCTCGCCAGCCTGCAAGACTAAGCGGCTGTGGTTGACATTTCTTGGAGGCGCTTCTTGCGGCCACTCCAGCGGCACAGGTCCAGCACCGGGCACTGGTGACACAGCGGCGCGCGGGCCTTGCAGGTGTAGCGGCCGTGCAGGATCAGCCAGTGGTGGGCGTTCAGCAGGTAGTCCTTGGGTACGCGTTTGAGCAGGGCTTTTTCTACTGCCAGCACGGTCTTGCCGGGGGCCAGGCCGGTGCGGTTGGCGACGCGGAAGATGTGGGTATCAACAGCCATGGTCGGCTGGCCGAAAGCAGTGTTGAGGACCACATTGGCGGTTTTGCGGCCGACGCCGGGCAGCGCTTCGAGGGCTTCGCGCGTGCTCGGCACCTGGCCGTTGTACTGCTCGACCAGGATCTTGCACGCGGCAATCACATTTTTCGCCTTGCTGTTGAACAGGCCGATGGTCTTGATGCGCGCTTTCAGGCCTTCCTCGCCCAGTGCCAGGATGGCCTCCGGCGTGTTGGCCACCGGAAACAGGCGCGCGGTGGCCTTGTTGACGCCCACGTCGGTGGCTTGAGCCGATAGCGTCACGGCCACCAGCAGCTCGAAAGGTGTCGAGTAGTTGAGTTCGGTTTTCGGGCTGGGATTGAGCTCGGCCAGGCGGCGGAAGAATTCTTCCCGATTGGCGGGGTTCATGGCGGGCACGGCGGCAATTTCGCTGGATCTTG
>SLJA01000105.1 GCA_007135355.1 Wenzhouxiangella sp. | reverse complement strand
CTGGAGCGTATGGGCGCCGAGCTTGAGCAACTGCACGAGCGCCTGGGCGCTGAGCTGGAGGCGCAGATGATCGCGGCTGCCGGGCACTACCTGATCGAAGACATTCGCTCGGCCTATCGACTTCAGCACGAGCCGGCGCTGCTGGCTGCCGCCGATCGCTGGCTGGATACCTTCACCCGCCATCGTTACCGACTGCTGTTCGAGGACGGCGAATTTCTTGCCATCGACACCCTCAATGACCGACGTCACCCGCTGGATCAATTGTCGACAGGCGGTCGCGCCCAGTTCATGCTCGCGGTTCGGCTCGCCTGGATCGAGCAACAGGAACAACAAAACGAACCGCTACCTGTGTTCATGGATGAAGTACTGACCACCAGCGATGCCGATCGATATCGCGCCGTCGTCGGCGCCGTGCGCACGCTGATCGATAACGGTCGACAACTGTTTTATCTGACGGCGCAAAGCGACGATGCTCAGGCCTGGTGGGAATGGCTAGGCGAGGGCCTGGAGCCGCATGCGGTGGACATGGCCAAAGTCAGAAAAGACGATATCCGGCAATTGGAATTCCACATGCCGGCGCGCGCGCGTCCGGCAGAGCCGATCCCCGACCCCGAACAGATGGACCGTGCCCAGTGGGCAAAAGCCGTCGGCGTGCCGGCGATTGATCCGTGGCAGAACGCCGGCCAGATCCACGTCGCCCATCTGCTGAGCGAAGAGCTGCCACTGGCTCGACGGTTGATGGAGGCAGGCGTCAACCACCTGGGTGAACTGCAGCGCCTGCTGCAGCACGCCGAGTCAAACAACACCGCCGGCCTGCCTTTGGATAACGACGACCTTGAACGTCTGCGCGCCCTGACCAAAGCGGGCAGGCTATTCCTGAATGACTGGCGCGAGCACCACGATCGCCCGGTCGACATGGCCGCGCTGCATGCAACCGGGCTGCTCAGCGACAGATTTCTGCCCCGGGTCGCCGAGCTGGCTGCTGAACTGGGCGGGGATCCAAAGGCGCTGCTGCAACGGCTGGGTGAAGGCGCCGTCCCCCGCTTCCGATCCGAGGTCAATGAGCAACTGGGCGAATGGTTGCAGGATCAGGGTTACCTGGGCGGCGGGACGTCGACGCCGTCCATGACGGCGGCCGATCTGGCTATGCAAACGGGCCTGTCGATCGAACAGTCACAAGTGCTGCTGCAAGCCTTGTCCGAGGCCGTGGCTGATCCCCTGCGCCGGCCGGTCGAGTCTGCTTGAGGCTAAACCGCATGTGCCAAGCTCAGCGCGGCATGATGTTCAAAGATTGCGGCCGTAAAACAACTCCTGGATTTCCTGTTTCAGGCGACGCTCGATGCGATTGCGTTCCCGCGCATCAATATCCTCGGCGCGGGTGGCGAACAGATAGTTATCCAGATCAAAATTTTTCAGCCGCATCTTGGTATGGAACAGGTTCTCCTGGTACACGTTGACATCGATCATGTCGTATGCGCGCTGGGTATCACGACTGAAAAAATCCTGGATAGAGCTGATTTTGTGATCGATGAAGTGTTTACGACCGCGCACATCCCGGGTAAAGCCGCGCACCCGATAGTCGACGGTCACGATATCGGACTCAAAACTGTGGATGAGATAATTCAGTGCCTTGAGCGGTGAGATGACGCCGCATGTCGCCACGTCGATATCGGCTCGGAAAGTACAAATGCCATCGTGCGGATGACTTTCCGGATAGGTGTGAACGGTGATGTGGCTCTTGTCGAGATGCCCCAGCACCTTATCCGGCAAGGGACCCGGACCGGCAAGCCCGGCATTCGGATCACTGACTACCGGCTCTTCGGCGATCAGCATTGTCACGCTGGCGCCCTGGGGGTCATAGTCCTGCCGTGCGATATTGAGGATATTGGCGCCGATGATGTTGGAAACATCGGTCAGAATTTGCGTCAAGCGCTCTGCGTTATAGGCTTCATCGACATAAGCGATGTAGCGCTGACGCTGTTCCAGCGTGGTGGCGTAGCAGACATCGTAAATGTTGAAGCTCAGTGCCTTGGTCAGGTTGTTGAAACCGTGAAGCTTGATGCGGCGCTTGGGCATGATTCCAGAGCAAGTCATCTGAAGGTCGATAAAAGGCTATCATTATTCCTGATGCGGTTCGGCGATTGGCCATCGCCGACCGTTTTTGATCCCACGCATCAACCCTGAACAGATGTCATGAGCGAGCCGCATTTTTATCCAGTTGACCGCGAAGCGATGGACCAGCTGCTTGGGCTGTGCGAGCGCCGTCATTTCAACGCTCGGCAAACGATTATTCATCCAGGCGACGAGAGCCAGACCTTGCTCTATGTCGTTGATGGCTCGCTGTCGGTCTCAACCAGCGATGCGGACGGCCGCGAACTGGTCCTGAGTTATCTCAATCCGGGCGACTTTGTCGGTGAAATGGGGCTGTTCATGAAAGCCCGGGAGCGCGAGGTCAAAGTGCAGGCCCGATCGGCCTGCGAACTGGCCGAGATCCCGTATGACCGCCTGCGCAGCGCGCTGGACGCGGAGCTCAAGGACCATGCGGTAGAAATCATGACGGCCATCGGGTCCAAACTGGCCCAGCGGCTGCTGCAGGCCCGGCGCAAGGTCTTGCATCTGGCCTTCCTTGACACCCAGGGTCGCATTGCCAAGGCCCTGATCGACCTGTGCAATCAGCCGGATGCCTTGTCTCATCCCGACGGAACACAGATCCGGGTCACACGCCAGGAATTGAGCCGAATTGTCGGCTGCTCGCGCGAAATGGCCGGTCGGGTCATGAAGACCCTGGAAGAAGACGGCATGCTGCGCGCCTCGGGCAAGACCGTGGTCGTGATCGGCAAATACAAAGGCTCCGCGCCCGGCTGAGCCAAGGCCGGCCGGTCAGCGCGAGCGGCGCAGCCAACCGCACCAGGGCTTGCGCGGCTGCGATTCAGGTGTGGCCACACCCGGCGACCCAATCAGCACCACCGACACGTTATCGCGTGCTCCGGACTCAAGGGCACGTTGGACCAGGGTCTGGACCTTGCGGGTCAGCGTGGTGTCTTCAGACAGCACCGTGGCGATCTCGTCATCCGCCAATTCGCCGCTCAAGCCGTCCGAACACAGCAGAATGAAGTGACCGGTTTTCCACTTTGCATTGACATGCTCGATTCGCGGCTTGTTGCTGCCGTGCAACCCAAGGCAGTCGGTCAGCACGTGGCGACGCGGATGTCGCGCCGCCTCGGACTGGCTCAAGGCGCCGGTTTCAACCATCAAGCCGGCCAGGTTGTGATCACGGGTCAATTGCTGCAGACTCCCACGATTCGAATCGAACAGATAAGCACGGCTGTCACCGACCCAGGCCACTTCGTAGGCGTCATCCGACTCCAGCAGGGCGACGACCGTCGTCCCCATCTCGGCCAGAGTTGCTGATTGGGACTGTTCGGCGCGAATGGCGAAGTGAGCGGCAAGAATGGCTGAAAGCAGCGTCGCACCATCATGAATCGAGGTCTGAATGGTCCGGCTGGCCAGTCGACTGGCCTCGGCGCCACCCGCGTGTCCGCCCATGCCGTCAGCCACCAGCCACAGCCCCTTCGGCTCATCGAGCAGGATCGCATCCTGATTGTTGGATCGCACCAGCCCGGTTTCGGTCTGGCCGGCCGATCTTTGCGAAAGGCCGCTGTCGCAAGACTGCGATCGATTGCGCGTAGAATCTTGACTCATTGGATTTGCTCGTCGCGCAAGCTCGTCCCTGCCCCGAATAACCCCTAATTTATCATGCGTAACTCTCAACCCTCCGTTCCGATTAGCTGGCGCATTGTGAAGTTTGGCGGCTCCTCGGTCGCCAGCGCTGCGCACTGGCCGCATATTGTCGAAACGATCCGCACCGCCCTGGCCGAAAACGCCCACCTGGTGGTTGTGGTCTCCGCCCTGCGCGGCATAACCGACCTGCTCGAAGCCCAGACCCAGGCCGAGCGTGAACAGAGTGCCGATGAAGTGCTGGCAGAGGTGCGCCAGCGCCATGCCGCACTGAGCGCCCAGCTCAATCTCAGCGCCACCCTGGCGGAGGCCGAATACGCCCCGTTGCGAGCCTGTCTGCAGCATCCCGGACTGGATCATGACCCCGCTGCTCAGGCAGAGCTAATGGCTCAAGGTGAGTACTTGAGCAGCAAGCTCACCGTTCTGATCCTGCGGCATTTCGGGATTGACAGTGGCTGGCTGGACGCACGCGAGGTCCTCCATTGCACGCCGGATCCAAACCGAAGCCTGGCCAGTCAGTACCTGTCGGCACAATGCACTGCCCTGCCCGACCGCCCGTTGCAAGCACGCCTGGCCGAGCGCGGCCGCTGTTTCGTCATGCCCGGTTTCATGGCCGCCGGCGCCAACGGCGAGACCGTGCTGCTCGGGCGCGGCGGCTCGGACACCTCGGCTACCTGCACCGCCGCCGTGCTCGAAGCCGAACGCGTGGAGATTCATTCGGATGTGCCGGGTCTGTTCAGCGCCGACCCGCGCCGCACACCGACCGCGCGCCTGCTCAAGCTGGTCAGCTACCGCGAGGCCCAGGAACTGGCCGCCATGGGCGCCAAGGCCTTGCACCCGCGCTCGCTGGTGCCGCTGGCGCGCGATCGCATTCCGCTGTGGCTGTGCCAGGTCGATCGCCCGGATATTGTCGGCACACGGATCACGCCCGAAGCGCGCGACCACGGTGCCCAGGTCAAGGCCATCGTGCAGCGCAAGGGCATCACTCTGGTGGCGCTGGAAGGCATCAACATGTGGCAGCAGGTCGGCTTCCTGGCCGACATTTTCGGCGAGTTCAAGGCCCTGGGCCTGTCGGTGGACCAGGTCTCGACCTCGGAATCCAACGTCACCGTCACGCTTGATCCCGGCGCCAACGTCACCGACCAGGCCACGCTGCGCGAGCTCAGCCGCCGCCTGGAAAAACACTGCAAGGTCGAGATCCTGAGCGACTGCGCCACGGTCAGCCTGGTCGGCCTGGGGATACGCACCATCCTGCACCGACTGGGGCCGGCGCTGGAGGTGTTTGAGCAGCGCCGCATCTTTCAAGTCAGCCAGGCCGCCAACGACCTGAACCTGACCTTCGTCGTCGAATCCCGCCACGCCGATCGCCTGGTTCAGCAGCTGCACCAGCAGGTCATCCCTGGCGGCGCCGGTGGCGATTCGGTGTTCGGACCGACCTGGGAACAACTGTTCCGGCGCACCGATCCGGAAACCGACCGGCCGCCCTGGTGGCGTTTGCAGGCTGGGCGTTTGAATAACCTGATGGAAGGTCGCGACTGCGCTTTTGTCTACCAGCTCGATGAGGTACGCGCCGCCGCACAGCGCCTGCTCGCGCTGGATTCGGTCGACCGGGTGCTGTACTCGATGAAGGCCAATCCGCACCCGGCCATCCTCGCCGCCCTGGCCGAATGTGGCCTGGGCGTGGAGTGCGTGTCGCTGGCCGAGGCACGCCATGCCTTGAGCAGTGTGCCGCGTTTGCGCGAGTCAGACCTGTTGCTGACCACCAACTTTGCCGGCCGCGAGGAGTTCCGCCAGGCCCTGGCGATGGGCCTGAGAACGACGGTCGACAACATCTATATCCTGGAGCACTGGGGCAGCGAACTGGCCGGTCGCGAGATCTTCCTGCGCCTGGACCCTGGTTCAGGCCTGGGTCATCACAAGATGGTGCGCACCGCCGGCAGCAACGCCAAGTTCGGTATCCCGCTGGATGAGCTGGAACGCGCCCGGCGCCTGGCCGACGCGCACGATATCCGCATCACCGGCCTGCACGCCCACACCGGCTCCGGCATCCTGCATCCGGACAACTGGCACCGCACCCTGGAGACACTGGGCGAGGCCGCACGCGAGCTCGGCCAGGTCGAGGTCATCAACCTGGGCGGCGGCCTGGGTGTACCGGATCGCGCCGACGAGCTGCCACTGGACCTGACCGCTCTGGATCTGGGCCTGAAAAAGCTCAAGCAGGACCTGATCCGGCCAATCCAGGTGTGGCTGGAGCCGGGCCGCTATCTGGTCAGCGAGGCCGGGGTGCTGATCGCCCGGGTCAATCAGACCAAGGGCAAGGGCGAGGTGCGCTATGTCGGCGTGGCGACCGGCATGAATTCGCTGATCCGTCCGGCGCTGTACGGCGCCTGGCACGAGATCGTCAACTTAAGCCGCCTGGGCGAACCCGGCGACCAGGTCTATAACGTAGTCGGGCCGATCTGCGAGACCGGCGATGTTCTGGGTCTGGACCGGCTGCTGCCGGAATGCCGGGAGGATGATCTGCTGTTGATTGCCAATACGGGGGCCTACGGGGCGGCGATGGCGTCGCGCTACAACCTGCGCGAGCCGGCTCAGGAGTTGGTGCTGGACGGAGTTCCGGGCTCGCCATAGCGGTCGGCCAGGACCACCAGGCGGTCCTGGATCGCGTCACGCTCACTGCGCAGCAGTTCGACCAGTTCGCGCTGGTTCCAGAACACGGTTCGGACCAGGATCTTGTCACGATAGCGCAAGACGTTGCGGCGGTAGCCCAGGGCCACAAAGCCGGTCGGCGGCAAAGCGGCAACGTAGACCAGGGTGTGCGCCAGGCCGAAGTCGACGTGGTACCAAAGCCACCAGCCGAGCAGCGCATAGCAGCTACCGAAGCCCACCACGACCAGACCGAAATACGAAAAAGCGCGCACCGCCTCGTCTCGAATCAACAGCGCGCCGAAACGGGCAAACAGGTAGGGCAGAATGTTGTGGACAAACCCGAACAGGGCAAGCGGCGCCATCAGCACGGCATAAACCGTCATCCGCAGCCGCAGCAAGCGCTCGGTGACGGGATTGCCGTGGCTGCTGGCCAGGGCCTGGCGCACCTCGGTCTGGCGCAGGTGATCGCGGTAGCGCTCCACGCGCAGGCGCAACTCGTCGACGCGCTCCGGATCATTGCGAATCGCCCGATCAAGCACCTCGCCGATGAATTGCCGGTTGTAGACACGACGATGAAAAGCCGCGGCGGTCTCCGGTGAGCCGCGCCGGTACAGCCCCAGGAAGCGGCCCAGCCAGCGCTTGAAAAAACGCTGCGGGCGCGGCGGCTCCGGCGGCGGCAGATCGGGGATGCGTCCAGTCTCGTCGTCCAGGGTCTCGCTCAGCTCGTCAACCAACCGCGCCACCTGGTCATTTTCCAGGTGCAGGGCCTGGCGGCGCAGACTGGTCTGCACGTCCAGGGTCAGCTCGCGCACCGCCTGTTCAGGGTTTTCGCGATAGCGGTCGGCATAATCAGCCACGCGGATCGGGCGACCGATGCGCAGCAGGGCCGCCGAACTCAGAAAGGCCCGGGTTTCCAGATTGACACCGGCCGGCACGATGACCAAACCCAGCTGCCAGTCGCGCCGCGCTTCGGCCCCCAGAGCGATGCGCGCGATGCCCTTGCGCAATTCACCGATCTTGCCGCGCGGCGAATTGCGGCCCTCGGGGAACACGCCCAGACAGCCACCACCGTCAAACAGTTCGAAGACCTGGCCGAAGATGTCCTGATTGCGATCGGCGTGATCGGACACCTCGTGCGGCCGGTAGATCGGAATCACGCCCAGGGCGCGAAACAGGGCGGCCAGCAGCGGAAAGCGGAACAGCCCGGAACGGGCCAGATAATTGATCGGCCGACGAACCTGAGTCGACAGGATGACCGCATCCAGTGCCGAGCTCGGATGATTGGCAGCCAGGATCAGCGGCCCGCTTTCGGGTACACGCTCCAGCCGGGTCGAACGAATGTCGACGAAATAGAGGTGATTCAACACCCGCAGGATGCGGACGATCCAAGTGTAGAGAGTCATCGGACTCCATCATGCCGTAATTTCCCGGCCTGCGGGTCAGCAAACCTTGCCAGCCGCCTGCCGCCCTTGATCAGGCATTGTGGGCTATGCTGACCGCGAAAATTGCAATCCATTCCCGCACCTCATGAGCAACGCCTACCAAGCCGCCGATATCGAAGTCCTGCAGGGCCTGGAGCCGGTCAAGCGCCGTCCCGGCATGTACACCGACACCACCCGGCCCAATCACCTGGTGGCCGAGGTGGTCGATAACGCGGTCGACGAGGCCCTGGCCGGCTATGCCCGCACCATCGAAGTCATTCTGCATGCCGATGGCTCGGTCGAGGTTATCGACGACGGCCGCGGCATGCCGGTCGACCCGCACCCCGAACACAAGCTGCCCGGCGCCGAACTGATCCTGACCCGACTGCACGCCGGCGGCAAATTTTCCGGCAACAACTACAAGTTCTCCGGCGGCCTGCACGGCGTGGGCGTATCCGTGGTCAATGCCTTGTCCAGTCGTCTGGTCTGCCGCATCAAGCGCGACGGCAAGGTCCATGAAATCGCTTTTGAAAACGGCGATACCCGCCGCCCGCTCACGGTCATCGACGAGGTCGGCAAACGCAACACCGGCACCACGGTGCATTTCTGGCCCGAGGCCCAGTACTTCGATTCGGTCAACATCTCACGCCCGCGCCTGAAACACCTGCTCAAGGCCAAGGCCATCCTGTGCCCGGGTTTGAGCGTGCGTCTGGATGACCGCGTCAGCGGCGAGAGCGAGACCTGGCAGTTCGAGGATGGCCTGACCGATTACCTGAAAGACACCTTGAGCGACCGCGAGCGTCTACCCGAAGCGCCATTTACCGGTGACTTCTCCGGCGCCGACCAGGAAGCCGCCTGGGCCCTGGCCTGGGTGCCGGAAGGTGAATTGTTGCAGGAGTCCTACGTCAACCTGATCCCGACCCCGGCCGGCGGCACCCATACCAACGGCTTGCGTACCGGCCTGATCGAGGCCTTGCGCGAGTTCTGCGGCATCCGGTCCTTGCTGCCGCGCGGGGTCAAGCTCGCACCCGAAGATGCCTGGGAACGGCTGAGCTTTGTCCTGTCGATCAAACTGGCCGATCCGCAGTTCTCCGGCCAGACCAAGGAGCGCCTGAGCTCGCGCGCCGCGGCCAGTTTCGTCTCCGGGGTGGTCAAGGACGCCTTTGCCCTGTGGCTGAACAAGCATGTGGCCGACGGCGAAGCGATTGCCAAGCTGGCCATCGACCACGCGCTCAAGCGTCAGAAGGCCAGAAAGCAGGTGACCCGACGCAAGGTCACCGCCGGTCCTGCCCTGCCCGGCAAGCTGGCCGATTGTTCGTCCACCGACCTGGAAGAAACCGAGTTGTTTCTGGTCGAAGGCGACTCGGCCGGCGGCAGCGCCAAGCAGGCCAGAAATCGGGAATATCAGGCCATCATGCCGCTACGGGGCAAGATCCTGAACACCTGGGAAACCGAGCCGGATCAGGTCTTAAGATCCCAGGAAGTGCACGACCTGGCCATCGCCATTGGCGTCGACCCCGGCTCGGCCGACTTGAGCAAGCTCAGATACGGCAAGGTCATCATCCTGGCCGACGCCGACTCCGACGGTCTGCATATCGCCACCCTGCTCTCGGCCCTGTTTGTGCGTCATTTCCGCCCGCTGGTCGAAGCCGGCCGCATCTTCGTCGCCATGCCGCCGCTGTACCGCATCGACGTCGGCAAGCAGACCTTCTATGCCCTCGATGCCGAAGAACGCCGAGGCCTGCTGGCCCGCATCGAGGCCGAGAAGATCAAGGGCAAAGTCACCGAAACCCGCTTCAAGGGCTTAGGCGAAATGAACCCGCTGCAGCTCAGGGAATCCACCATCGACCCCGACACTCGCCGCCTGGTCCAGCTCACCATCGACGACGCCGCAGAAACCGATGCGCTGATGGACATGCTGCTGGCCAAGAAACGCGCTGGAGATCGCAAGGTCTGGCTGGAGGAGAAGGGTAATCTGGCCGAAATCGAGGTTTAGGCCTCAAGCCAAGAAATGGCAACGGCGGCATCCACCGCAGCAGCCTGAACTTGCAGTGAGCCAGCTTTGCCGTCATTCTTGGGCTTATGGACGCTGATCGATTCCGTGAACTCGAGGCGCTCTTTGAACAGGCCCTTGCCCTGGGCGCTGCCGAGCGTCAGGCGTTTCTGAGTGATCTGAAGGCGACTGATCCCGAGCAGGCTGAACGCCTGTCCGCCATGCTGGAGGCTGATGCGGCGAGCTCCGAGGTGTTTGCTCGGCTTCAGCATAAGGACGCCGACACCAGCCGAATCCTGCCGGACAGCATCGGCCCGTTTCGCATT
>SLJA01000250.1 GCA_007135355.1 Wenzhouxiangella sp. | reverse complement strand
GCCTGGTGGCAATAGCGGCATGGAACCACCCGACCCCATCCCGAACTCGGAAGTGAAACGTGCCAGCGCCGATGGTAGTGCGGTTCGTCCGTGCGAGAGTAGGTCACTGCCAGGCATTTATACCCAAAACCCCGGTACTCACTGAGTGCCGGGGTTTTTTTATGGGAATCCGATGGCTCCAGTTAGTGGAACTAAGCTTCGTGCCGACTACTCTATGGAGTTCTTTTCATATGGAACCTGGTTTGTCGGTGCAGCGCAAATCCCTACTGCTCAAGCTCCTGTTGGCTATTTCCGTCGTCTGGACCACGACAGTCGCAGCCGAACGCCACGAGCTTGAGATTTTCGGCTGGGTGGAGCGAGTCAAGCTACTCGATGGTGATCTTGCGGTCGATGCGCTGCTCGATACCGGGGCCCAGAACTCCTCGCTGGATGCGACAAATATCCGACGCTTCCGCCGGGCTGGGCAACGCTTTGTCCGTTTTACCGTCACCGATCCGGAGAGCAAGGACCAGCTGACGCTGGAAAAGCCTCTGGTCCGAAACGTTCGTATCATCCGTCATGACGGCAATCACCAGCGGCGCCCGGTGATCAAGTTGCCGGTTTGCCTTGCAGGCAAGCTGCGCGAGGTCGAAGTCAACCTCATTGATCGCAGCCAGCTCACCTATCCCATGCTTCTGGGTCGAAGTGCCCTGAAGGACTTCGCGTTGGTTGACTCCGGACAGCGATTTTTGCATCCGCCGAGCTGCAATTTCGAAGTGGATGCCTAATGCGCCATACCCTGCACTGGTCCTTGCTCGCCTTGATCCTGATTCTGACCGGTCTGGGTATTGCCTATTACAAACACAGCCGACTGGGTTTTCCGCTGCACTCCAACATGGTCGAAGAGGCCTGGACGGTGCAGGGGCGTTTGCAGATGCGGGCCGGGTCCGGACCTATTCGCGTCGAGTTCCAATTGCCCTCGGCCACGCCGGGCCTGGGACGGCTGCGCGAAAGCTTCATTTCGCGAGGCTACGGCCTGGCCGTTGAAGAAGTCGGGAACGATCGAGTGGCCCACTGGACCGTGCGCCGAGCCTCTGGTCAGCAATCCCTTTTTTACCAAGCTGTTTTCTACCGTGATTCGTTTACCGAATTCACTGCTCCCCAGCCGCCGTTTCCGCCGGTTCCAGAACTGCCAGAGCCCTATGCGACTGCGATGCAGTCCATCATCGATGACGTTCGGCGCCAATCCGCGGATGTGGCATCGTTCACCACCGAGCTGTTAGCCCGCATCAACTCGGCCGTCCCCAGTGAGGAGATGGCCTTGTTCAACAGTCACCCGGAGTATCGGGGTCATCCGGTTCGGCTGGCCCGGTTGTTGCTGTCCGGCGCCCGCATACCCACCGAGCAGATCAACGGTTTTCGGCTGGTTGACACCGACCGGCGGGCTCAACCTGAACGTTTGCTCGCCGTCCACAACCAGCGCAGCTGGATTTTGTTTGACCCGACTGCCGGTCAGCGCGGTCTGCCCGAGCGTTTTCTGATCTGGTGGTTGGGCGATCGCCCCGCTGTCGATGTCGAGGGCGCCACGCTGGTGGGTCTGGACTGGTCGGTTCGCAAGAACGAACTGGGTGCGCTGGACCTGGCCGAACAACGGGCAGCCATGCAGGACTCCCGCATCGCCAACATGTCGCTGTCCCGGCTTCCACTGCAAACCCAAGCGGTCTACGCGGTTTTGCTGCTGGTGCCAATCGGCGCTTTCATCATGGTGTTGATGCGCAACGTCGTGGGCCTGCCCTCGTTTGGTACCTTCATGCCGGTCCTGATTGCGCTGGCTTTCCGCGAAACCGGCCTGCTCGCCGGCCTGGTCCTGTTTTCGATTGTCATTGCGGTCGGCTTGAGTATTCGGTTTTATCTGGAAAAATTGCAGCTGCTTCTGGTGCCGAGGCTGACCGCCGTACTGATCGTCGTGGTAATCCTGATGGTGCTTCTGAGTCAGCTCAGTCACCGCCTGGGATGGGAGGTGGGTTTGTCCGTCGGGCTGTTTCCGATGGTCATCCTGGCCATGGTCATTGAGCGCATGTCGATTGTTTGGGAGGAGCGCGGCGCGGTCGATGCGTTGAAAGAAAGTGCGGGCTCGGCCTTGATCGCGGCACTAGCCTATTACGTGATGGCGCTGGATGCGGTGCAGCATCTGGTTTTTGTCTTCCCCGAGTTGCTGCTAATTGTGCTTGGCTTGACCATCGTCATGGGCCGCTATTCCGGCTATCGGATCAGCGAATTGATCCGTTTCCGCAAGCTGGCCGCCCAACAATGATCCGTCTGTATCGGCGATTACGAGCCGCCGGCGTGCTGGGTTTGAACGACCGTAACGCCAACTTCATCCTGCGGCACAATCCGCGCCGCCTGTATCCGCTGGTTGATAACAAGATCCAGTGCAAGCGTCGACTGCAGCAGCACGGCATCGCTGTGCCTGAACTCCTGGGCGAAATCAGCAGTCAGTACGAGGCCGGCCATCTCGAGCGCCGCCTGGCCGAGTTCGATCAGTTCGTCATCAAACCGGCCTGTGGCTCCGGCGGCGATGGCATCGTTGTGATCATGGCTCGACAGCGCAATGGCTGGGGTCTCCGGTAGCGGGCGAATTCTCAGCCTGACCGACCTTCAGTACCACGTCGCCGGCATCCTGGCCGGCATGTACTCTCTCGGTGGTCAACGCGACAGCGCCATGCTCGAAGCGCTTATCCATCCGGATCCGGTGCTCAAGTCGGTGGCGCCGGAAGGGGTTCCGGACATTCGCATCATCGTCTACCGGGGGATTCCGGTCATGGCCATGATGCGACTCCCAACCCGGCGTTCCGGCGGCAAGGCCAACCTCCATCAGGGCGCTATCGGCACCGGAGTGGATTTGGCCACCGGAACCACTCTCAAGGCAGTGATGAATTCCAGCGTGGTTGATCAGCACCCCGATACCTCGGCGTCGATCGAGGCCTTCCAGTTGCCGGACTGGCAGGAACTGATGCTGATGGCGGCGCGCTGCTACAACGCGGTGCCGCTGGGATACCTCGGCGTTGATCTGGTCCTGGATCGAGACCACGGGCCGCTGGTGCTGGAGATGAACGCCCGCCCCGGGTTGGCGATTCAGATCGCCAACGGCAGCGGTCTACGCTCACGACTGTCCCTGATCGACCGGCTGCCGGATCCGGAAACGCTGAACCCTGAGCGCCGGGTCGAACTGGCGATACAGTACGCCCGGGCCGGCTGGCAAGAGCCGAAGCAGGCTCAGGACACCCGGCCTCGCGCGGCCGCCAGTACCTCTGGATGCTCGTCGTAGAAAACCTCCAGATCCAGCTCACCCTCGCTCTTGGCGACAATTGAAGTAACCATGGCATCCCCGGTCACGTTAACCGCCGTGCGCGTCATGTCGAGCAGCCGATCCACGCCCAGGATCAAGGCGATGCCTTCGGCCGGCAGGCCGACCTGGGCGAGTACCCCGGCCAGCAGGATCAGGCCCACGCCCGGAACACCGGCGGCACCCACCGAGGCAATGATGACCATCAGCACGATCATCATGTACTGGGTCAGGCTCAGATCCACCGCAAAGTACTGAGCGATGAAACCGGCCGCGATCCCCTGCATGATTGCCGTGCCGTCCATATTGATGGTCGCGCCCAGCGGCACCGTAAACGAAGCGACCTTGTTATCGGCCCCCATGCGCTGCTCGACCGTCTTCAAGGTCACCGGAATCGTCGCGCCACTGGAGGCGGTTGAAAAGGCAAAAGCCAGCACCGCCCGCATCTTGGAGAAAAACACCTTGGGGCTCAAACCGCCGATAAAGCGCAGCATCAACGAATAGGTCACGCTGGCGTGCAGAACCAGCATGAACAGGACCAGCAGAACGTATTTCAGCACCCCGAAAAACGTGCTCAGGCCGGTGGTGGCGCCAAGCGTCGCAATCAGGGCGAATACCCCGTACGGCGCCAGCAGCATGACAAAGCCGACCAGGCGCATCACGACCACATTGAAATCGGAGAAGAACTGGCCGATCCGTTCCCCCGGCTTCCCGGCCAGGGCGATCGACAGGCCGATCAGGACCGCAAAGACGATGATCGGCAGCATATCGCCCTGGGCCATGGCCTGAACCGGGTTGCGCGGCACCATGTCGGTCAGGACCTGGGCAAACGACGGCTGTGCGGCAATCTGGCGCTCCACGGTCTGCTCCGGACTGGCCCCGACACCGGGCTGCACGATCACCGCCGCGCTCAGCGCCAGCGTGATTGCGATCCCGGTGGTGAGCATGTACAGGGCCAGGGCCTTGCCGCCGACCCGGCCCAGCTTTTTCGGGTCACTCAGGGCGCTCACACCGGTAATCAGCGAAACAAACACCAGCGGCACGACCAGCATGCTCAAAAAGCGCACAAAAATCTCGCCGACCACGCCCAGAACACCGTCGATCAGGAAGTTCTGCGCCCAGGCCTGGTCGGCCACCGTCAGGTTGAGCAGGATCCCGAACACAAGCCCCAGGCCCATGCCTGTCAGGATTCGGTTGGAAAGCTTTTGATGATCGAAGTCGTTGGTGGCCATGGCCGGCTGGTCGCTGTTGGTCGCGGATGACCGCCAAGGTTAGCCCAGGCCGGTCAACGGGTCCAGCGCATTGTATCCATAGTGGATTGGCCTACTCGCCTTGACGCTGCTGCAAAGCCTTACAATCCGGGTTTGATTTCCAATTGCCGCTCACCTCATGAACGCTTCCACGTCGCCGACGCCTCCGGCTCATTTCATCCGCACCCGCATTGCCCGCGAGCTGGCCCAGGGTTTGCACGAGCGCGTTATCACCCGTTTTCCGCCGGAACCGAACGGCTACCTGCATATTGGCCATGCCAAGTCCATCGTCCTGAACTTCGCCATGGCGGCCGAGTTCGGCGGCTACACCAACCTGCGCTTCGACGACACCAACCCCGAGCGAGAAGAACAGCGCTTCATCGATTCGATCAAGCAGGATGTCGCCTGGCTGGGTTACCAGTGGGAAAACGAGTGCTATGCCTCCGACTATTTCGAGACCCTGTACGCTTACGCCCTGCATTTGATTGAGCATGGCCTGGCCTACATCGACGAGCAGGACGCCGAGACCATTCGCCAGCAGCGTGGCACGCTGACCGAACCGGGCCGCAACAGTCCATTTCGTGAGCGTCCGATCGAGGAAAACCGTGATCTGTTCTTGCGCATGCGCGCTGGTGAATTTACCGACGGTGCCATGGTGTTGCGAGCAAAGATCGACATGGCAGCGGCCAATATCAACCTGCGCGACCCAGTGCTCTATCGTATCCGTCGTGAGCACCACCAGCGTACCGGTGACGACTGGTGCATCTACCCCAGCTACGATTTCGCCCACGGCCAAAGCGATGCCATCGAGCACATCACCCACTCGCTCTGCACGCTGGAATTCGAGGATCACCGCCCGCTGTACGACTGGCTGATCGAGCATCTGCCGGTGCCCTCGCGGCCGGTGCAGATCGAATTCTCGCGTCTGAACATGGACTTCACCGTCATGTCCAAACGGCGCCTGACCCGCCTGGTTGACGAAGGCTTTGTTGCCGGCTGGGACGACCCGCGCATGCCCAGTATTGCCGGTCTGCGGCGACGGGGCTTCACGCCTGAATCCATTCGCAATTTCTGTACCGAAATTGGCGTGACCAAGTCCGAGAGCATCATTCCTTTCGGTGTGCTGGAACGCAATCTCAGGGACGACCTCAACGTGCGCGCGCCGCGCCGGATGGCCGTGCTCAAGCCGTTGAAGGTGGTCCTGACCAACTTTCCCGAAGGGCAGACCGAATGGGTGGAGGTGGCCAATCATCCACAGGACTCGGCCATGGGGACGCGCCGTGTGCCGATCACGCGCGAGATCTTCATCGAGCAGGACGATTTCATGGAGGAGGCGCCGAAGAAGTTCTTCCGACTCAAGCCCGGTGGCGAGGTTCGTCTGCGTAACGCCTTTATCATCCGCTGCGACGACTTGGTCAGAAATGGCGACGGAGAAATCATCGAGCTGCGCTGCAGTTTCGACGAAAGTTCGCGCTCCGGTCTGCCGGGCGCGGAGCGTAAGGTCAAGGGCACCATCCACTGGGTCTCGGCCGAGCACGCCGTCGGCGCTGAAGTGCGCCTGTATGACCGCTTGTTCAACGTTCCACACCCGGCCGGCGACAAGGAGCTGGATTTCGTCGAGCATCTCAATCCCGAGTCCCTGGAAATCCTGAGTGATGCGCGCCTGGAGCCCGGGTTGGAGCAGGCCCGGATCGGCGAGTTCTTCCAGTTCGAGCGCCTCGGATACTTCGTGCCCGACCCCGACGCCACGCCGCAGCGGCCGGTGTTCAACCGGGCGGTCACTCTGCGTGACACCTGGGCGCGGCTGGAGGCGCAAATGTCCGCGGGATCCTGATCGGTGTGATGCCAGCCGATTAACCGGTCTTTAATCTAGCTTGCGATAAGGTATTTCATGCCCGAATCTGGTCCGTGTGATGCCCATCTTTGCCGTGGTCGCCTATCGTGATCGCCGATCTGGATCGGCGGCATGTGATCTTTTCCCTAAAATAAAACCAGTCAGGAACCAGCCATGTTCAACAAACGCGATACCAGCTCTGCCGAACCCGATCGTTCCACTACCGAGGCTCCGATCCGGTCCAGCTCGGAACGCGCGTCTGCGCCGTCTTCACCAACCAAGGGCGCAGGCGCCGTCATCGGTCCATCAATTCATATCGAAGGCGCCTTGAAAGGCGACGAGGATCTGCTCATCGAAGGTAAGGTCAAAGGCACCGTCGAATTAAAGAAAAACAGCGTGACGATCGGCGAGTCGGGTCAGGTCAACGCTGATATATTTGCTCACACAATCGCGGTAGAGGGTCGGCTTGAGGGCAAGCTGATCGCCTCTGAGCGGGTCATGATCCGCAAGTCTGCACAGATCCGGGGCACCATTGTTGCGCCCAGGGTGACTTTGGAGGATGGCGCCCAGTTCAACGGCTCCATCGATATGGACCCCGAAACCGACGCCCTCAAGAACGCGTTTTCTGCTCCGGCCCATCCGGCCGCCCGAAGCGAAAAGACAAGCGGCGCCCCAATCAGTGGCTCGGCCGACAAACAGGCGGCTAATGCGCCGGCCAAAAGCCTGCAGTAGCTGCTTGATATCGAGCTGAACCGCCATGCTTTCTGCCGCCTTGTCCCAGGGCCGTGGTCTTCATGCGCCCTTGTTTGAGCAGGTTATCCGCGGTCTGGACGTTGACCGACGCCAGGTCATCCTGGACTGCGGCGCGGCCCGCTCGGGCACCATTGCCTTGTTATCGACATTTCGCTGTCGGCTCGATGTGCTTGATCTGGCAGCGGCGTTGCCGCGTCTGCAACGTGCGACCGACGCCGATGAGCGCCGAGATGTGCTGGCCGATTGTCTGGATGGACCACAGCAAGAGCCAGTGCAGCTTGTGCTGTGCTGGAACCTGCTGAATTATCTGCAGCCGAGCGATATTGAAACGTTGGCAGACCTGCTGGCCGCACGCCTGGCCGCGGGCGCGCGCCTGCATGCCTTGATGGAATATTCCTCGCCGCTGATGCCGGCCAGGCCGGGCCATTGGGTCCCTGATGCCTCGGGGCGACTGTACGCCGATCAACCGGAAACCGAAGAGACCCCGGCCCCAAGATATTCACCCAAAGCGTTGGAGCGGCTGATGCCCCAGTTTCGCCCAGAGCGTAGCATCCTGCTGGGCAACGGCCTGCGGGAGCATCTATTTCAGCTGCGCTCCCGTGCAAACGGATGAGGTGCGCCAGGCTTCCTGATCGCGTGCGTCATGAACCGCGCGCGCAGGCTTTGTCGTAGACCTGCAAGTAGGCGCGGGCCGAGGAGTCCCAGCTGAAATCCTGCTGCATGGCGGTTTGTTGCAGGCGATGCCAGGCGTCCGGTTGCCGATACAGCGCGATAGCGCGGTCGATGCCGGCCAGCATGTCTGCGCTATCGGGCTGCTCGAAGTAAAAGCCGGTGGCGTCGCCTGTGGCCAGGTTGTCCGGCGTGGCGTCGACGACGGAATCGGCCAGACCACCGACCGGTCGCACCACCGGGATGGTGCCGAAGCGCATGGCGTAGAGCTGGGTCAGGCCGCACGGCTCGAAACGCGAGCCGTGGATGAGAATATCGGCGCCGGCGTGAGTCCGATGCGCCAGAACCTCGGTGTAGTCAATCTGCACTGCCACTCTTCCGGGGTGCTCTGCAGCCAAGGCCAGGTAGGCGGCTTCCAAATGGCGGTCGCCGTTACCGACCAGCACAAATTGTCGATCAGGCTCGCGTTCGAGGTATTCAGGGATCGATTCGAGCAGTACATCGGCCATCTTTTGCCAAGTCAGCCTGCCAATGAACGCCATCAGCGGTGACGTCGGCGATGGCTCCAGTTCGAGCTGCTGCTGCAGTTGTTGCTTGCAGAAGGCTTTGGCGCTCAAGTCTTCGGCGCTGTAGTGCCGAGGGACCCAAGGGCTGCTTTCTGGGCTCCAGAGGCTTGTGTCGATGCCATTGAGAATCCCGGTCAATCGATCGCGTCGGGACTGCAGGACCCCTTCCAGGCCAAAGCCGAATTCCGAAGTTTGGATTTCTTCGGCATAACGCGGGCTGACCGTGGTCAGCTGGTCGGCAAATTCCAACCCGGCTTTCAAGAAGCTTGCGCTGCCGTAGTATTCGATGCGCGGCCACTGCTCGGCGCTCAGTGCCACCTCTAGCTGGGCCCACTGCTCTTCCGAACACTGGCCCTGAAATGCCATGTTGTGAATGGTGAAGACCGTAGCCGGCGCTTGTCCTGGGGCCCGGTTCTGCAGCATGAGCGGGGTCAGTCCGGTATGCCAGTCGTTGCAGTGGACCAGGTCGAAGGGTGCATGACCCAATTCACCCAGCGCCAGTTGGGTGATTACATGCGACAGAACGGCGAAGCGCAGCGCGTTGTCCGGCCGCTCTTCTCCGTCGGGACCCACGTACAGCCCACCACCGTTTTGATAAACACTTGGTAAATCAACCAGGTGCAGCGGCAGCTTTGAATCGGGTGTCAAGGTGCTCAACAATATGCCGCCAGCATGACCGGCAATCTCCGGCAGGGTGGTTTGAAAATCGATCTTGCGCTGCTGCTCCAGCACATGTGGATAGCCCGGCATGACAAAGTGCACGTCGATATTCAAGTCCGCCAGGGCGGCACCGAGCGCGGCGGTTGCGTCTGCAAGACCGCCGGTTTTCGCCATCGGAAAAATTTCAGTGGCGGCGATCAGGACACGCAGTCGGGATGATTTCATGGGCTCGTTTCGCTTTGCTATGGTCACACGGACTCGGTGCTAAACTTCGTCTCCATGCGCCATGACGGTGGCCGGCCGGCTTTGCAGCTGAATTTCGCGAGCTGGGGCTGGCCGAACGCGACATGATGCACTGGGCTCGCAAGAATCCTAATCGAAGCGGGCCGGAAAGAAAATGACAAAGATACAATTTATGGAATATTCGCGTTTAGCGCTTCCTCGACATTTGCTCTGCAGGAAAACCAGGGTTCACATTCATGTTTAAAGATACCTATCGAATTCCGCAAGACGAACGGTGCACGATTGGCCCGTTCCTCGGCAAGACTCGGGTCGCCTATTTCTCGATGGAAATCGCGCTGCATCCGGATATGCACACCTACTCTGGTGGCCTGGGCGTGTTGGCGGGTGATACTGCACGCTCGGCCGGTGACCTGGAGCTGCCGATGGTGTTCGTGACCCTGATCAGCAGCCAGGGCTACCTGCGCCAGACCCTGGATGACAGCGGTTGGCAAGACAGTACCCCGGATCCCTGGACGCCGGAGCAGTTTGCAACTCCGCTGCGGGCGAAGATCGCCCTGCCGATCAACGGACGGGAGGTATGGATCCAACCCTGGCTGCACGTGCTGCGCAGCCCCGTGGGCCATGATCTGCCGGTGATTCTGCTGGACACCGATTTGCCCGAGAACGATCCGCGCGATCGCGAAATCACCCATCATCTCTATGGTGGCGACGCGGAGTACCGGCTGCGCCAGGAAATCGTGCTGGGCATTGGCGGCTTGCGTCTGCTGTCCGCGCTGGGTTTTTCTCGCATCAAGACCTATCACTTGAACGAGGGGCACGCCGCGCTGCTGGCT
>SLJA01000302.1 GCA_007135355.1 Wenzhouxiangella sp. | reverse complement strand
TTGGTCGAGCGGGCCGTGTAGGATCACTTCATCGGCCCATGGCATTCGCCTTCACCCCTGTCAGAGTGGCTGGAGTCGACAATGACGGCATGAAAAAATCCGAGCTGCCGCACAAGATCTGTCCGGTCTGTCAGCGTCCGTTCGCCTGGCGCAAGAAATGGCGTGGGTGCTGGGACGAGGTGCGCTACTGTTCCGAGCGCTGCCGGCGCAATCGCGCCCAGGCCGGGGCATGAGCGTTCAGCTGGTCTGGTTCAAGCGCGATTTGCGCATTGATGACCATCGGCCGCTGGCCGAGGCATCGCGTCGCGGACCGGTACTGCCACTTTACGTGATCGAGCCTGAATATTGGCGCGAACCGGATACCAGTCGGCGTCAACAGGACTTCATCGCCGAATGCCTGGCCGATCTGCATCATGGGCTCGAGCGCCTGGGGCAAGGTTTGCTGCTGGAATGCGGCGAGATGATCGAAGTGCTCGATCGTCTGCACCAGCGCTGGCGCTTCGAGGCCATCCATGCCCACGAGGAAACCGGCAACGACTGGACCTTTCGGCGCGATGTGGCCGTGCGTGCCTGGTGCAAGCGCGCTGGTATCGCCTTCCATGAGTATCCGCAGTTTGGTGTGGTGCGGGCTTTATCCGGGCGCGACGGCTGGTCGCGGCAGTGGGAGGCTTTCATGGCCGAGCCTGCAGCCCCTTTACCAGGCACCCTGACCAGGCTGCTCGAGACGCAACTCCGCAGTGATCCTTTTTCGGCGGCTCCCGCCCACGGACAGCTCGACTGTGCGGGGCGCCAGCGCGGTGGCATTCAGGCCGGCAGCGAAGTTCTGAACAGCTTTCTCGACTGCCGCGCGGTTGTCTACCGCGGTGGTATTTCCTCGCCGTTGTCGGCCGAGACCGCCGGCTCGCGCTTGAGTCCGCATATTGCCTATGGGTCTTTAAGTCTGCGCCGGATCGTGCAGCGCACGCGCGAGCGCAGGGCACACGCGCGCTCAGTCGACGATAAACGCCTGGCCGGCTCGCTCAATCATTTCGACCAGCGGCTGCACTGGCACTGCCATTTCATCCAGAAGCTGGAGCAGCGGCCGGACATCGAGTTTCAAAATGTCCATCGCGGTTTCGACGGCATGCGCGAAGACGACTTCAAGCCCGAGTTGTTCCAGGCCTGGTCGCAAGGCCGCACCGGCTACCCCCTGGTCGACGCCTGCATGCGGTTTCTGACCCACCACGGCTGGCTGAATTTCCGCATGCGCGCCATGCTGATGAGCTTTGCCGCCTACCACCTGTGGCTGCACTGGCGCGAGCCGGCCCTGCACCTGGCGCGCCTGTTCACCGACTACGAGCCCGGCATTCACTACAACCAGTGTCAGATGCAGTCAGGCACCACCGGCATCAATACCTTGCGCATCTACAACCCGGTCAAGCAGGCTCGCGATCAGGATCCGGACACCGTGTTCGTGCGGCGCTGGATCCCGGAATTGGCCAAGGTGCCGGCACAGCGCTGTTTCGAGCCGTGGAAGCTGGGCCTGGCAGAGCGCGAGCAATGTGGGGCAGGTGACTATCCGCAGCCGGTGGTGGACCATCAGGAGGCGGCGCGACAAGCGCGAATGCGCATCGGCGAATACCGCCGCCAGCCAGGCTTTCGCGCTGAAGCCCAGGAGGTACAGCGCCGGCTGGGCAGCCGCCGTCGGCAACCTTCCAAGGGTAAGCGGCGCGAGGCGGTGGCTCAGTCCAGGCTATTTTGAATCGGGCATAGAGCCGCGATCCGGCAAAACCGTCAACGCCCCGGCGTCGCGCCGGGTACAGGCAAATGGGCTTTGAGTATGCGCGGCGGCTCCTCATCGTTTTGCTCGAAGCGGTCGCCAAATAAGTCCGAACGACTGAACCCGGAAACCAGCTCTACCCGGCCGTCGCGCATCGGCGGAGCGCTGGTCACGAACTCGAAGTTATACATTGTGAACCAGGACAGGCCTTGCCGGCTCGGCGCATGGAAACGGAGCGCTTCGGCGGTGCGTTCGTGCGTCCAGCTCCGACGCAGCACATCGGGCGGTCCGCCCATCCATATCTGCTCCACTTGCGCATCCGAGGGCATCGGAATATGGATGGCGTGCAGCCCGCGACTGAGATCGAAATTCATGATCGCGTAGCGGTAGCGAAAAAGACCGTCGTCGAGTGTTTCCACCTGGGCCAGTGCCCGCACATGGCCCAGCGGCATGTTGTTCGGATAAGACGCATGGGGCGTGTCGGATTCCACCACGATGAGGTGGTGTCCGGCCGTTTCGCTCAGCGTGTCTTCCGGCACCCATTCATGCAGCGGCGAGCCTTGCTGGAATTCGCCGAGCTCAAAGGTCCAGCCGCCCTCGCTTACAGGTTGAGGGTTGATTTCGCGAAACGCCATGCTGTTCCAGATATCGATGTCGAACTGGATCAGATACCAGGCGTCAAGAAAATAGCGTGCTCCGTCCCGCTCGAGTTCAGCGGGGTCGACCATCAAGCGGTGCTGCCAGTCGCCAGCCGACTGCTGAAGTTGCCCTGTGCAGTCCGGATCGAAAAAGGAGCCGCAGCT
>SLJA01000068.1 GCA_007135355.1 Wenzhouxiangella sp. | reverse complement strand
TTTGGCATGCCGCTGGACGCCGCCCTGGCCGACATCGCGCGCCGCGGTCGCGGTCTGGCCCTGGTGCTGGGCTATGATGAGGACGACCAGAGCCGTCTGGACGGGCTGCAAAAGGCGGTACATGACGCCTCGGCCGCCGGCGGGCGTGACCGCGCCGCACGCGAGCTGCGCAGCTACGGTCTGGCCGCGCAGATCATTGCCGAGCTAGGGGTGAAGCGTATGCAGGTTTACGGTGCGCCACGCCGGTTGCACGCCCTGGACGGGTTCGGGCTGGAAATTGTCGAATACCTGCTGCCGGAAGGAGACGCCTGAAAACGCATGAAAGTGATGGACTGTCGGCCGGACGGCCAGGGACGCAGGGTGGCGGTCGCGCTGGCCCGCTTCAATCGCTCGGTGACCGAGCTGATGTGGCGAGGCTGCCGCGCCACGCTGGAAGAACATGGGGTCAGCGACATCACGCTGGTCCATGTCCCTGGCGCTTTCGAGTTGCCGCTGACCACGCGCTGGCTGGCAGACAGCGGCCGGTATGACGCAGTGATCGCGCTGGGTGCCGTGGTGCGCGGCGAGACGGCGCATTTCGATTTCATCAGTGCTGAGTGCACGCGCGGCCTCGGCCAGGTCGCCCTGGAGGCGCGCCTGCCGGTAGCCTTCGGTGTGTTGACTCCGGAGAACGGCGAGCAGGCGCTGGAAAGGGCCGATCCGGAGCGCAAGAACAAGGGTCGCGAGGCGGCCCTGGCGGCGCTTGAGATGATGGCTTTGCGCGCGGAGATCGGGCGTGGCTAGGGGGCCGGCAGGCGGCAAGCGCAACGGTAACCCGTTCGAACCGCGGCGGCGTGCGCGGCGGCGGGCACTGCAGGCCTTGTACCAGTGGCAGCTCAACGACGACTCCGCCGCCGCCATTATCCGTCAGTTCACCGAAGAGCAGAACTTCGATGGCGTCGACCAGGATTATTTCGAAACCCTGGTGCGCGAAGTGGTCGCCCGCCGTGATGAACTGGACGAGGCGGTCGGGCCCTACGTCAAGCGGGTCGATGCCAGCCTGGACCAGATGGAGCGGGTCATTCTTCGCCTTGGCGCCAATGAGCTGATCCATCATCTCGAGATCCCGCATCGCGTGGTGATCGACGAGGCCATCGAGCTGAGTCATCGGTTCGGGGCCGAGCAGGCGCATACCTTCGTCAACGGTGTGCTGGACCGCTTGGCCGACCAGGTGCGCCGGGTCGAACGCGATGTCGAGCGGCAAGGCGACTGAGTTCGAACTGATCGCGCGCATCCGGGCGCGTCTGACTGATCCTGATCCGGCCTTGCTGGTCGGCGTCGGCGACGACGCGGCCGTGTTTTTGCCGTCATCCGGACTGGCCCAGGTTGCGACCACCGATTCGCTGGTCGCGGACCGGCACTTCCATGTTGATTGGCCGGCGGCTGATGTTGGCCACCTGGCCCTGGCGGCGAACCTGAGCGATCTGGCGGCAATGGGCGCCAGTCCGCGCTGGGCTTTGCTGTCCCTGACCTTGCCGGAGGCCGATTCAGACTGGTTGGACGCCTTTCTCGACGGCTTCCTCGGGCTGGCAGAAGCCAGCGGCACCCACCTGATCGGCGGCAACCTGGCCGCCGGGCCGCTCAACCTGGGCGTGCAGTTGATCGGCGAGGTCGAGCCGGATCGGATCACGCGTCGTCATGGCGCCCGGCTTGGCGACCGCGTGTTGGTCACCGGCACCCTGGGCGATGCCGCGGCCGCGCTCAGACTGGGTGATCGGGCCGGCGATCATTTGCAACAGCGCCTGCGGCGACCGCAACCGCGCCTGGCGGCAGGGCGAATCCTGGCCGGACGCGTGAGCTGCATGATCGATATCTCCGATGGCCTGCTGGCCGACCTTGCGCACCTGCTCCCCGAGCATCTGGGTGCCGAGCTGGAACTTTCGTCGCTGCCGGCCAGCGCCGCTCTCAGCCAGGCGATGCCGGAGGACGATGAACGCTGGCGGCTGCAGCTGGCCGGCGGCAATGACTATGAGCTGTTGCTGACGGCCGCCGCCGAGCACGTGCCCGAACTGGTCCAGGCGCTGGGCGAGACGGGTCTGGGTCTGACCGAGATCGGGCGCATCGTCGACCGGGAAGGCATTGAATGCACGCGCCCCGATGGTAGCCTGTTCAAATCCACACGCAGCGGCTGGGACCACTTTGGAAACTAAGCCCGCGAAAACGCGACAGGTGGCGCTGGCCACCCCAACCGGTTTCCTGGCCTTCGGCCTGGGCAGCGGGCTCAGCCCCAAGGCGCCGGGTACGGTTGGCAGCCTGGCCGCACTGGTGTTCGCCGTGCCGCTGGTGGCCTTGCCGCTCTGGATTGGTTTTGTCGTGGTCGTCGGCGCTTTTTTCGTGGGTATTTACCTATGTGGCGAAACCGCAACCCGACTGGGCGTGCATGATCATGGTGGCATCGTCTGGGATGAGTTCGTCGGCATGTGGCTGGTGCTGTTGTTTGTGCCGTTTGAGCTGGCGTGGTGGCTGGCGGCACTGGTCTTGTTCCGTCTGTTCGACATCCTCAAACCCTGGCCCATTCGCTGGTTGGACCGCAAGCTGGGCGGCGGTTTTGGCATCATGATTGACGACGTGCTGGCAGCCGTTTACGCCCTGGTGCCGCTTTGGGCGCTGCTTTACTGGTTGCCTTGACGGGCGTTATCGAACGGGAGTCGCAACTCCAGCGATACTTGCCGCGGCCCATCCGTGGAGCGGCTTGTAACGGATAAACTGCCGCGTCAATGCTGCTGATCGATTTCAGCCAGCCGACGCACCAGCTCCGGGTGGTCGCCATTGACTGCGCCGTCCGCGGTGAGTGGTGCTAGATGGTCGGCTCTGACCCGGGCCGCTTCATCCCTTCGGTCTAACGCGATTTGAGCTCGATACCAGTGCAGCGCACTGTCCAGAGTCAGACGGTGTTGCGGCCCCAGCTGCTCCTGATAGTGCAGAGTCACCTGTTCCATCTTGACCTCGGCGGCGCCGGCTTGCCCGGTATCGAGGAGCGCGCGGCCGAACAAGTAGTTCGCCCGTATGGTCTGCGCGTGGTCCGGTCCGAACAAGGCTGAGCGGCGCTCCATGACGGTTTGCAGCAGGGGCAGGGCGGCTTCGGCAGCACCTCGATCAAGCATGATGTTGCCCAGCACCTCCTGCGCGCTCAGGGTTTCGGGGTGGTCGGGTCCGAACAGCGCCAACCTGCGCTCGGCAACATCTTCGAGGATGATCTGGCCCTCTTCGCGGCGGCCTTGGCGGGCCAGGATGCTGCCGAGATTAAGCCGGGTACGCAGCGTCTGCGGGTTATTCGGTCCCAGCGCTTCGGTTGCCAACTCGCTGGTTTCCACCAGCAGGCGAATGGCTTCCTCACCGCGCTGCAAGGCAGCCAGATTGTTGGCCATATTACTCATCGCGCGCAAGGTATCCGAGCTGCGCCGGCCGCGGGTCGCGGAGAAAAAATCGACGATTTGCTGGTCGATCTCCAACGCTTCGGCGTGACGGCCAAGCTGGCCCAGGGCAGAGGCAATATTGAGCAAGGCGCGGCCGATACGAGGATTATCGGGTTCCAGCGTCCGGCGCATGGCCGCCAGGGCTTGTTCAAAATACTCCAGCGCCTGTTCGACGTCACCGGCCCTGGCATGGACAAATCCGGCAATGCTAGTGGTCTGAATGGTGGTCTCGTCATCAGGGCCCAGCCAAGCGGCTGCCCTGGAGACATTCTCTCGAACCCGCTCAAGCGCCTGCTGGAGCTGACCCTGATCAACCTGCACGGTTGCCAGATCGTTGGAGGCGCGGATCAGCAAGGGCCGTTGCTCGGTTTGCGATGGATCCAGCTGCTCCAGTATTGCCAATAGCCTGGTTTCGGCCTGATTCAGGTCATTCGTCAGGTAATAGGCCCAGGCAAGGTCCAGGCTGGCTTCCAGGGTGGTGGCCGCTTGGCCGCCGAAAAGTTCGGTGCGCAAGCGCAGGATCTTGGCAGCCAGTTCCGGCAGTGCCGCGCGGAAATCGATGGCCCTGTACACGGCAAAAATCGACTCATAGAGTTGGGCCTGGAGGGTCGGCTGTCCGACAAACTCACGCTCCACGGACTCGGTTGCACGTTCAAGAACGAATGACGACAAGATTTGGCGGGCGAGGTCGGTGGTGTTGACGTGCTGTTGGGCTTCCGCCAGCGCCTGCTGTGCGATTTGCCGGTCCCGGCCTTCTCGCTCCAGGCCGCTTTGCCACTGCTGTGAGAAAGCCTCAAGCATGCCCTCGCCCATGGCCTGGGGGTCGACTTCTTGCAGCATGGCCTGCTGGAAGCGAGTGACCAATTCAAGCTCCTGCTGTCGTTGTTCGGCAATCTGAAATTGACGCTGCGCCTCGATCATGCCCATGGTGGCCGCGGCCAGACCGACAACCAGGGCCAGCAGGATTGCGCTTGCGCTGCCCAGTGCCAATGCATGTCGACGAATGAATTTTCGTGCCTGGTAACCCGCCTTTGCCGGCATGGCAACCACCGGTTCATGGCGCATGCTTCGCTCAATATCGGCCGCGAGCTCGCCGGCGGTGGAGTAACGCTGGTCAGGCACAGGCGCCAGTGCCCTCATCACGATACTGTCGAGATCGTTGCGCAGCTGACGGCGCAGACGCCGCGGTGAGGTACGACGGCGGTGGGCGATGTCATCAGCGCCGGCACCCGATTCCGTCAGCAGTGTCGATGGGCGGCGCGGGCCTGCGTGAAAAAGACTGGCCAGCTCGTCTTGCGTGCGATAGGTGGTAAACGAGCTGCGCGGAATGGGAGGCTGATCGATCAGCAGCTCAAACATAATGACCCCGAGAGAATACACGTCGCTTCGGGTATCGATACCGGCTTCCGCTTCCGCGAACTGTTCCGGAGACATGTAATGCGGTGTGCCGACGCGATTCGAAGCGCTGCGGTTGCCTTCCGAATCACTGCTGGTGGCAATGCCGAAGTCGATAATCTTGGGTAAGGGCAGGCCATCGACTTCGGTCACAAGGATGTTGGCGGGTTTCAAGTCGCGGTGAATCATGCCCTTCTGATGGGCGTGTTCCACCCCACGACAAATACGAACGAACAGTCTGAGTCGCTGCTCCAGGTTCAGGCGCTGCTCGCGACAGTAATGGTCGAGCGCCACCCCGTCGACATACTCCATGGCAAACCAGGGATGCCCCTCGCTGGTGGTGCCGGCATCGTAGACCTGTGCAATATGTGGGTGTTGCATGCGCGCGAGTGCTTGGCGTTCAACATCAAAGCGCGCCAGGCTTTCTGAGTTCCTGACCCGACGTCGGATCAATTTGAGCGCCACCTGGCGCTCTACCGGCTGATGTTGATGGGCCAGGAAAACCATTCCCATGCCGCCCCGGCCGAGCAAACGCAGCAGTTGAAAGCGGCCCAGATCAAGTTGCAGCCAGTCCTGCAGCTCGTCGTCGCCGGCCTCGATTTGCCGCGCCTGGTCGATCAGGGTCTCGAACGCGGTGATGCCCGATGCGTTCGAATCCGCCGCGTCGGTCCTGTTGTTGTGGTCTTTGTCGTTCAAGGTTGCAGGCTGTTTGGATTCAAGCTCGCGGATCCTTGAATTCGAAGATCATCACCACCCGTTCGACCCCCCGCACGGTTCGTGCGCGCTCGACCGCCGCGTCGGCTTCGGCCCGAGTGACAAGCCCTTGCAGGTAAACCACCCCCCGGGTTGTGGTGACCTGTACACGGGTCGGATCGAAGCCGGGCAGGTCTCGAATAGCGGTGAGGCTGGCGTTGACTCGACCGGATATCCAGCGATCATTGCCGGCTTGGCTGAGGGTGGCGCGCGGCACTGGCGCCAACTCGTTGAACAGGCGCTGGACGCCATCGACCTCCGTGGCCAGTCGGGTGGCGAGATCAACCAGTTCCGGCGTCAATGCTTCACCGGCGAGCAGAACCCAGCCGTTATGCGCGTTGACTTTGATCCGGACGCTGCCGTCGAGTCGCTCGTCACCAAACAAGGCGTTACGAACCCGTACTTCGAGCAGATTGTCATCGATCACCGTGCCGACGGTACGGCGGTCATGAACGGCCACGCCAGTTGCGACCGCCCCGCCGACCACCACCGCGGCGCAGCCGGTCAACTGACAAAGCAGAACAAGCAGCAGCAGGGGTCGAGTGAGCGGTTTCATCAGGATTCTCCGGACAAGGGGATCGTATCAGGAAAGCGGGCGAATCGCCGGTGGCGTCTCAACTGTTGGCCTCGAAGGCGTTGACAATCCACTGCGGCGACTCATCCAGGGACTCCACTCCGATGACATCGAAGCGGCAAGGATGTTCCTGGAAGCCCTGGTGATTCATGAGAAAGTGGCGCGCGGCCTGGATCAACTTGTGCTGCTTGCGTTGGTCCACGGTTTCCACGGCACTGACCATTGCTCCAGGCGGACGGAAGCGCACTTCCACAAACACCAGCTGCTCGGCACTTGCTTCGCCCGGATCCAGCATCACCAGGTCGATTTCGCCGGCGCGGCAGCGATAGTTGCGCGACACCATTCTCAAACCGCGGCGGCGCAGAAAATGCTCGGCGAGTGCTTCGGCCTGGTGGCCGCTGATTTGCCGCTCACTGAGCGTCATTGCAGGACCGGGCGCCCGTCGACCAGGCGGACAAACGGCAGATCCCGCTCGACCATGCCGTCATTGTCCAGGCGCAGGCGGCCGGTCAGTGCCGCCATCTGCAAAGCCGGGTCGGATCGCAGAATGTTCAGCCATGGCAGCAAGGCCAGCGAGTCAGCACCGAGTGCGAACAGTCGAGACAAGGTTGGATTATCAAGCCCGGGGTAAAGCGTTTCGGCATGCTGGCGCCAGAGTCCGGATTCACTTTGGTCCAGAAACCAGGGCGCCAGTGGCAGCAGGACTTGCTCGAGATCATGGTCTCGTCTAGGGTTTGGAGCGCCCGCCAGCACGTGCGAGGTTGCCAGCACCGGCATGGCTTCCGCGCCGAAGAATTTCAGTTGCGGGCGAATCGCGCGTGCATCTTCCGCACGGGAAGCCAGGAAAATCATATCGGCGTCGGTGCGTGGCGCGGGTTCCGAGGTCAATGGAGCGCCGATCAAGCGTTGCAGGGCGTTGCTGCGTTCACGCGATCGATCCAGCCCCAGCAGCACTTCCAGCAGAATGCTGTGGTCGACCTGATTTGGCGAGTAACGCATGTCTCGAACGATGCGGCCGCCGCCCAGGGTAAAGGTCTCGGCAAAAGTACGGGCGACACGGTCGCCCCAGTCACTGTCCTGGCGCAAGACCAGCGCGCGCCGATGGCCATCAACCAAAGCGCGCGCCGCGACGATCTCTGCTTCTTCATCCGGGGTCAGCGCGAAAGCATGGGCCAGGCCCGGAAAGTTGCTGAGCAAGTGTCGCTCGGACGGTTGGTTGAGCAGCAGCACCGGCACGGAGACGTCGCGCAGGTCCAGCAAGGCATCGACCTGATCGCGAACCAGCGGTCCGAGGATGAGTTCGGCCCCCGCCGCCCGGGCTGAAAACCAGGCATCCACCGCCGCCCCCGGGCGATCATCGAGGTAGAAAAAAAGTAGTTCATGGCGCTGGTTTTCGGGTTGCCGACTCCAGGCCGATATCAAGCCATCGCGCAGCGCGCCCCCGGGTCGCGCCAGGCTGCTATCCGGGCTGGGCAGGAGCGCGGCGACCCGCATGGGCTGTTTTTGAAGCTGACGCCAAGCTGTCAGCCATTCCTCCGCTTCGGCGGCCGAGTAGCCGGCGGCCGGATGGCGTTGCTGCCAGGTCGCCAGAGCTGCTGGCAGCTGCTCAGCATCCAACAGGAAGCGCCGTGCGGTCTGCGCCAGATCCAGCCACGGCGCCAGCGCCGGTTGCCCGCCATGCGTCGCATGCAGCGCCTCCAGCGTTGCCACGGGGAACTCAATCAGCAGGGCCAGTGCCAGTTCAGGCTCGAAATCGCCTTGAACAAGGCTGCGTTCCAAACTTTGCAGTGCCTCCCGGGCCGGATTTTCGTCGCCGCCTCGTAGTAGGGCCTCGAGTGTTTCGAGTCGCGCGGTCAGCTGCGGTGGCACATCCTCTCGCACCTGGGACAGCAGCCAGCCGGCGTTGGCCGCGTCACCCTCAAGCAAAGCCAGTTCGGCCCTGGCCAGAGCCAGGCGCGCACGATCCGTACGAGCAAACAAGCCGTCATGCAGGGTCTCAAGCGCTGATCTCGCCGATTGCGTCTGGCCGGCTGCCAGCAGCAGCTCCGCGGCGTCCAGGCGCAACCGAGCCCGTTCAGAGGGGTCCTGTTCGCGCTCCAAGCCGTCTTGCAGCGCCGCCAATGCGGAGTCATAGCGCTGCTGCTCGATCAATGCGGCAATCTGATCGACTGGGCCGGTAGCGGAATCCTCTGAACGCACTAGCGGTTCTGGTGCGCAGCCCGTCAACATCAGCAGCAGGCAGACGGGAAAAAAGCAGTGTTTCATGCCCAGCATCATAAACGATCGGCATCTGCGACAAGGCGTGTGGCCGCGGCTGACCTAAAATGCGGTGATGGAAAAGAAAGCAGGTGGTGCATACGGTACGCTCTGGGTGGTCGCAACGCCGATTGGCAATCTGGGCGATCAGACCCCGCGGGCGCGCGATTTGTTGCAGCGAGTGCCGATCATTGCCGCGGAAGATACTCGGGTCACGCGCCGGCTAGTGCCTCGGCGCTGCGCTGAGCCGCGCTGGTTCAGCATCAACGAGCACAATGAAATCAAGCAGCTGCCTGCACTGCTGGACGCACTGTGCGACGGGCAGGATGTGGCGCTGGTCAGCGACGCCGGCACACCGCTGGTTTCCGATCCCGGTTACCGATTGGTTGTCGCCGCGCATGAGGCGGGTGTGCGGGTCAGTCCACTGCCGGGTCCCTGCGCCGCGATAGCAGCGTTATCGGTGGCCGGTCTGGCCAGCGACCGTTTCTGGTTCGAGGGGTTTCTTCCCGCGCGCAGCTCGGCACGCCGGTCGCGATTGGCCGCTCTCAAGGAGGTGCCGGTCACCCTGATCTTTCATGTTCCGGCGCGCGATCTGGTCGACGTGCTGCAGGATGCGAGTGCTGTGATGGGCGCGGCGCGACACGCGGCCATGGCCCGCGAATTGACCAAGCTGCATGAGACCGTGATTCGCAAGCCGCTTGCGTCCTTGCTGGCGCTTTGCCGTTCGCAGCCGGAGCAGTCCAGAGGCGAGGTAGTTTTGATGATCGCTGGATCCGACCAGCGCCGCTCGACCATCGATGCAGACGCGCTGGCCGATGAATTGGCTGCAGAGTTGCCGCCGTCGCGCGCGGCCGGAATTTTGGCGCGTCTGACCGGTCTGAGTCGCAAGCAGGCCTGGGCGGTGATTGAACGGTGCCGCCAGCCTGAGTCTGAAGGCGACACGCTCACCGGCTCTCCCTAAACTATCGCCATGATTTTGATCCTGCTCGCGCTGATTGCCGCCGTCATATTCTTCCCGCAGTGGTGGGTCAAGCGCGTTTTACGGCGCTACCGGACGCCGATCGATCGTTACGAACGCACGGGCGCGCAGCTGGCCCGTGAGCTGCTGGAGCGGCTGGGGCTGGAAGCCGTCACGGTGGAGCGGACCGAACCGGGTCAGGATCACTACGACCCGGAAGCGCGAGCAGTTCGCTTGAGTCCCGAACACTACGATCACGGATCTCTGACTGCCGTGACCGTGGCCGCCCATGAGGTTGGCCATGCAGTGCAGCATGCCGACGGTTATCAGCCATTGATCTGGCGCACTCGACTGGTCAAGTCACTGCAGCGGTTTCAGCGTTTGGGCGTGATTCTCATCGCGCTGATGCCGGTGGTCATTCTGGCCCTGCGCCTGCCGGCGGCGGGGTTGACCTTGTTGCTGGTTGGCGTCGCCAGCCTGGCCTCTGGCATCATCGTTCATTTGATGACCCTGCCCACCGAACTCGACGCGAGCTTCCGTCGCGCCATGCCGCTTTTGGTCAAGGGCGGCTATCTGCGCAAGGAAGATCGGTGGCATGCTCGCCGCATTTTGACGGCAGCAGCCTTGACTTATGTGGCCGCCTCGCTAATGGGGCTGGTCAACTTCTGGTGGTGGCTCAGGCTGCTGCGGCCCTGAGCCGCCGCGCCAGCGCTAAACTACTTCGATGAGCATGCCCGCGGTTCCCGTCCTGACCTACCATGGTTACAACATCGCCGGGAACGATTATCACAATAATGATCATGTCGCCCTGGCCGCCGATCTGGAATGGCTGGCTAAGAGTGGCTGGACGATTGTTCCGCTGGAACGGGCGGTTCGCGCGCTG
>SLJA01000320.1 GCA_007135355.1 Wenzhouxiangella sp. | reverse complement strand
CCCGGCCAAGCCGCTGGCCGGACGGCCGCGCTCCCGGTACAGTCCGGCCGCCTGGTGCGGATTCTCGCCGTAACGCAAGGTCTGGACCTGCTCCAGGCTGACATTCAGCACCGACGGCAGTGGGCCGGGCGCAGACTGTTCCGCCAGCCATTGGCTGATCTGGCCGTCGTAAGCGGCGGTGTGGGCGTAGGCTTTGACCGCCAGCGCCCGCCGTTGATTGAGATCCGGCCAGTCGGGCAGGCCCGCGATACAGGCCGGGTAGTCTTCCGGGTCACACAGCACGCAGACACGCGCGTGGTTCTTGGCCGCGGCACGCAGCATGGCCGGCCCGCCGATATCGATCTGCTCGATCGCCTCATCCAAGCTGCAGCCGGGGCGGGCCACGGTGGCGGCAAAGGGGTAGAGATTGACCGCCAGCAGATCGATGGTTTCGATGCCGTGGGCCTGCATGACCGCCTGGTCAGCCTCTCCTCGGCCCAGCAGTCCACCATGGATGGTCGGGTGCAGCGTCTTGACCCGGCCATCCATGATCTCCGGAAACCCGGTATGGCTGGAGACTTCGGTGACGGGCAGGCCGGCGGCCCGCAGGGTGGCGGCCGTTCCACCGGTTGACAGGATGCGCCAGCCCTGTCGGTGCAGGGCGCGGGCCAGGTCGACAATGCCGGTTTTGTCGGAAACGCTGAGCAGCGCTGTCCTGGGCGAACTCATTGCTGCTGCGGATCGATGCCGTAGCGCTGGATGCGGTTGCGCAGCGTGGCGCGCGTGATCCCGAGGATTTCGGCGCTGCGCGACTGGTTGCCCCCGGTGCGGGCCAACACGGTTTCGATCATCGGGCGCTCGACCTCGTGGATCAGCGTATCGTATAGATTGTCCGGCGGTGTTTCACCCATGTCTTCCAGGTACTGTTCGACCACTGTGCGAACGAATTCATGGAGACAGGAGCCGGATCCATTGAGTCTGGGCATGCTTTCCTCAGGGTCAATCGGCACGGGCCAGGCGGCGCGGCGAAGCCCGAAAAGATACCACAAGCGGCTCGCCAACTAAAAGAAGCGAAACTCGAACCCGGTCGGCTCAGACCCGGTGACGGCAATTTCCACGACTACCGGCAGCAATACGCCCGGTGTGAGGCCGTCTGCCGCTCGGGTGGGATCTGCCAGATACTGCTCCGGGCTCAGGCGGCGAACGCCCAGTAGCTGATTGCTGCGATCAAACAAGCGCAATTCGATCAGAGGGAAGTCGATGGTCTCCGGCGCGCTGTTGCGCAGCATGGCGCTGATGACTACCGCATCGTTGAGGCTGGGGTGTGCGTGCATGTCCCGACCGACCAGCACAATGGATTGCCCCGCGGCGGTGTTGCTCATTGTCGGCCTGCCTGGCTCAGCCCAGCGTGCCGGCATATCCATCAGCCACAGACCCTGAGCCAGCGCCATCGCACCGAGCACGGCGGTGATAGCCGGCCAGCGCCTTGATGGTGTCGGTTGCGGCAATGGCTCGTCGAGCGCTGGGGGCGCCGTCGGTATGTCGCTGGGCAAGGGCTCGGGCCTTGGTGATAGGTCTGGGTCAAGGCCCGGCAAACTGGGCTGCAGCAGGATGCGATGACTGAGCAAAGGTGGCATGCCCTGGCCGCGCATTGGCACATCTCCCGGTTCCGGTTGGTGGTCGAACAGGTTGGCCAATGAATTGAATGTTTTGCCGCAGTTGCTGCAGCGAACCACCCCGGCCGCCTCGGTCAACTCCTCAAGGCTCATCTGGAACAGGGCCTCGCAGGCCGGGCAGCGAGTGTACACAGCGACTGATCCGTTTCAGTCCGAGCGGCGTGTAAGGGTTCGGTAGCGCTCCAGATCCTGCTCGAAGCGTTCTTCGACCTCGGCCATGCGCTCGTCCATGTCGCTGAGGGCTGCGCGTAAGCGACGAACCTCGGCCTGTGTTTCGCCGATTGAAGTTTCCAGCGTGTTCGGCACCGCCTGTGATTGTCGGGCCAGGGTCGCAGCCCGCGCGACCAGATCTTCGAAGCGTTGCACGGCGTGCCGGTGCGAGGTCTCGAGCGCTCGCCGCTGTTGGATTAACGCATCCAGTCGTGAATCACGCGTGTCAACGATGTCCTGTTCGCTGCGATAAGCAGCCAGCAGCAGGCGGTCGCGCGCTGCCTGGGTGTCCTGTTCGGCCTGTAGCTCGGCTTGCAGGGCGCGCCGCCGCCTTTCCTCCGCGCGTTCCTCCGGGGTCATTTCCGGGGCGACGGACTCCAGTACCCGTCCATCCGGCGCCAGGCGCTCGAAACCTCGGGATCGATATTCCGGCGGCACCGCATGGCCGTAATGCACACGCCCCTCGTGATCCGTCCAGCGGAAGACGTTTTGAGCTTGAGCCAGGTCGGCCAGGCCGGCCAGAAGCAAAAGTGCCATGAAGCCATATCGCATGAATGCTCAGACCCCGTAGCGCAATCGATAATTCCGTAGTGCCTGCAGATGCCCCAGGCCGTCGCCGCGTTGATCCAGCCATTCGATCAAATCGTCGAGCCGCGCCAGGCTGACGACGGCCAGTCCCTGGTCGAGCACGGCCTGAACGGCCGAGCGTTGGTCGGG
>SLJA01000177.1 GCA_007135355.1 Wenzhouxiangella sp. | reverse complement strand
TTGTCGCGCAGATAGAGCGGGTGCAGACCCGCCAGCCGACAACGCCACAGGCCCCAGACCGATGCGACCAGTGATGCTCCGAATAGGAAGCCGGTGTCCTGCCAAAAAATATCGGTTTCGTAAAACAGCGCGCTGCTGACAATGCCGAGGATGATGGACGCAAAGACCAGCGGCAAGAAATGCCGAAAGTGATGCGATCTGGACAAATTGCTCATGCCGGCTGTTTCTCCACTGCGAGGTGGCCGTGCAGGGGCTGGATCATGCAGTGCAAGCCGCCGCCGTGGGCCAAGACCGCGCGGCAGTCGACAACGACGACCTGGTGCCGCGGCAACAGCGCCTGCAGCTTGGCCCTGGCCTGATCGTCGCTATTGTCCCCAAAGCCCGGCACCAGCGCCAGTCCCGGGGCGAGGTAAAAGTTGGCGTGGCTCGCCGCAAGCCATTGGCCGCTTGATGAACGAAACCGGGGCGTTGGGAGATCAATGAGGGTATAAGCCGCCCCGAGTGCGGCACTGACCACGGCCCGGTTTTCCGACAGCGCCGCCGCATCTGGGTGATCGCGATCTGCCACGCAGCACACCAAATGGCTGGGGTCGACAAAGCGGACCAGGTTGTCGACATGGCCATCGGTGTGGTCCATGGACAGCCCGTGCGGCAACCAGACCAGATCTTGCACGCCCAGCCAGCGTTCAAGCTCCGACTCGATCTGCTGGCGACCCGGGTTGTTGCGGTTGGGATGAGTGAGTACCGCTGTGGTGGTCAAGCCCAGACCCCGACCGTTGACCTCAATCGCACCGCCCTCCAGGCACAGACCCAGGCGCTGTCGCCGATAACCCCAGCGCCGGCTCAGCACCAGCGGCAACAGCGTGTCGAGTTCATGCGCAAAGCGCCGGCCCCAGCCGTTGAAGTTGCCGTCGAGAAACAGCACCTGGCCCGCGTCGTTGACTACGCTGATCGGGCCGGCATCGCGCATCCAGATGTCGTTGCTCAGCAGTGGTTCCAGGCGCAGCGATTCGTCCTCGCCGCCGAGCAGGCCGGCTACCCGGCGACGGTCATCGGGCGCGACCAGCACGCGCAGCGGCTCGACCGTTCGAAGCAGGCTGATCAAGTGCACATACAGTGCTTCCAGCGCTGATTGCGCCGGGCCTGGCAGATAAGGCCAGGCCAGCAGGCTGCCGGCACGGGGCTCCCACTCCGCCGGCAAACGCCAGCGGGTGTTGTTCCGGTGTTGGCCTTCAGCAACCATGACGGTCACCGTCTTTTGACGCCTGCTGGTTTGTTGTCGTTCAGCAACGCTCGGGTCATCCCAGACCTCCTGAGGTCTTACGCGTTTTTAGTGTTGCAACACAATTGCACTTCCGTGCCGCCGCCTTCGCGTCCGCGGATCGACAGGGTCCAGCCGTTGGCCGCAGCGAGCTGACGGGCGATAGCCAGGCCCAGGCCGCTGCCGCCGGTCTGCTGATTGCGCGAGCCTTCCAGCCGATAGAATGGTTCAAACACGCGCTCGTGTTCGGGCTCCGGAATTCCGGGGCCGCGATCCAGCACGGCAATCTGTGCGCTGGGTCCTTGGCCGCGCAAACGCAGCACCGGGGCGGCATCGCCGCCGTAGCGCCGGGCGTTGTCGACCAGATTGCTCAGGATTCGCTCCAGGGCCTGGGGGTCGCCCCGGCAGATCACCTCGCCCCCGGCGTCCAGATCAAGTACCAGTTCGTCCGCCCCGGCATCTTGTGCAAACGAAGCCAGCCAGCTGCCGAGCTCGATGTCTTCCTCGCGGTTTTGCGCCAGGCCGCGGCCGATCTCCAGAAACAGGGCGATCAGGCGCTCCATATCCGCCACATCGCGCTGCAGGGCTTCTGCCAGCTCCGGGTCGGTGCTGGCCGGCAGCATCTCCAGCGCCAGGCGCATGCGCGCCAGCGGTGTGCGCAAGTCATGCGAGATGCCCGACAGCAGGGTGGTGCGATTGCGCATGAGTTCGCGGACATCGGCGGCCATGCGGTTGAAACGCCGGGCCAGTTCGGCCAGCTCGCGCGGGCCGGTCTCCGGCAGCGGCTCCGGCGTCTGTCCGGCGCCGACGCGTTGAGCGGCGGCGGCCAGGGTTTCCAGCGGGCGGGCAAAGCCTCGGGCCATGACCAGGGCGGCCAGCATGCTGACCAGCACGATGAGCAACAGCAACAGCAGGGCGGCTGTGACGGGGCTGGTGCCGATCCGCTCATGGGCAAAGCCGATCCGAATGGTCTCGGCGGCTAATGGGATATCGGCCCAGTGCCATTCCGGGTCCAAGGTCGTTTGCACGCGCACCGGTTGCCCCAGCCGTTGGCTGATTTCCGTGCTCAGCCACTCGACATAGCGGCGGCGTGGTTCGCTGCTCGGCAGTTGTTCCTCGATGTCACTCAGCAACAGGCCGTGGGCCTCGAGCAGTTCCAGCTCGAAGACCGGGCGAGTGTCCGGCGGCAGTTCGACCCAGGTCTGGGCCGACAACAGCATCAAGGCGGCCAGGTCGGACACTGCACGCTGGTTGACCGGCATGACGATCAACCAGATCAGGATGCCGGCCGAGGCCAGCGCCACGCTTGCCAGGGCGGGGGTCAGGCCGAGGGCC
>SLJA01000240.1 GCA_007135355.1 Wenzhouxiangella sp. | reverse complement strand
TGCAGATCCGCGAGCTGGCCAGCACCGCGCGCGAGTTCGACCCGGCCGAGCTGCGTCAAGGCGAGCATTCTCTGGATCAGCCGCCGATTGCCCTGGCCGTGCTGCCGCTGGCCCTGGTGGTGGGCGTGAACCTGCTCATGACGGCGTTGATTTTGCCGGCCATGGACACTGACTTTCTGGCCGAGCCGCGCTGGGGCGGCAGCTCAATTTCCACCGTGGGCGGGGTGTGGTCGGTGGTTACGGCGCTGCTGGTGGGCTCTATCGTGCTGGTGCTGATCAATCGCGCGCGTCTGCCCAAGCTGCGTGATTCGGTGGATGCCGGTGCCAATGCCTCGGTCCTGCCGGTGCTGAGTGTGGCCAGTCTGGTCGGCTTCGGCGCCGTGGTGGCGGCAATGCCGGCTTTCGAGGGTGTGCGCGAGTGGGTGTTGGGTATTGGCGGCGGCCCGCTGGTGTCGCTGGCCATGGCGACCAATATTCTGGCTGCCCTGACCGGTTCGGCCTCGGGCGGCATGACGATCGCGCTGCAGGCCCTGGGCCCCACCTACATGGAAATTGCCGCCGAGACGGGCTTGAACCCTGAGCTGCTGCATCGCGTGGCGGTGATTGCCTCCGGCACGCTGGACAGTCTGCCGCACAACGGCGCGGTGGTGACCATGCTGGCGGTGTGCGGCTGCACGCACCGGCAGAGCTATCTGGACATTGTGATGGTGGCGGTCGTCGGCGCATTGCTGGCGCTGGCTGTGGTGATTGGGTTGGGGATGGTGTTCGGGTCGTTTTAGGCGTTACCGTTTCTGGCTTGAATCCCGTGTATTGCGGGATTTTTTCGGGCAGGGGTGCCGCCCTCGGTCGAGGGAATGCGCTTCAGTTCGACGCGGTGGCGAGGCCTTCAGCCCATTCCCTCGACCGAGGGCGGCGCATGGCGTCTCGTCCGGTGCATTCTCTGCCCATCTCCAAGTTCGACTTGAATGAGACCGGCCTTGGCTCCGGACGGATGGCCGATAATGCAGTCATGAGCCCCGACTCAAACCTCGCCGCAGAATCCGAAAGCGCCGCGTCGTTGCTGCAGGCCTCGCGTTTGAGCGTGGTCAAGATCGGGTCTTCCTTGCTGGTCGGCCGAGATGGCCAGCTGCGGCGGGCCTGGATGGAGCGTTTGGCCGAGCGTCTGAATGCGCTGCCGGGGGCCGTGGTGCTGGTGTCTTCCGGCGCCATTGCCATGGGTCGCGCGGCGATTGGTCTGGATCGCCGGCCGCGTTCGCTGGCCGAGGCACAGGCGGCTGCCGCGGTGGGGCAGATTCACCTGGCCGGGGCCTGGGCCGAGGCCTGGGCCCTGCAGCAGCGTTCAGCCGCCCAGGTTTTGCTGACGCTCGGCGATCTGGAGCAGCGTCCGCGCTATCTCAATGCTCGCGCCACTCTGGAAATGCTGATCGAGCGCCGGGTGGTGCCGGTGGTCAACGAGAACGACACCGTGGCCACCGAGGAAATCCGCTTCGGCGACAACGATCGCCTGGCTGCGCGTGTCGCGCAGTTGATGGGTGCGCGCTTGCTGGTGTTGCTCAGCGATGTGGATGGGCTGTACACGGCCGATCCATCCACGGACCCGAACGCTCGGCGTATTGCAATGGTCGAGGCGATGACGCCCGAGATCGAGGCCCTGGCGGGGACGACGGGCTCAGCCGGCCTGGGTACCGGCGGTATGCGCAGCAAGTTGGCCGCCGCGCGCATCGCCACCGATGCCGGCGCGCAGGTGGTATTGAGTTCTGGTTTGGGCGAGGATCCGATCGGGGGGTTGCTCGATGATGGCGCGGCCACGGTATTCCGTGCCGCCGTGAAGCCGCTGGCGGCGCGCAAGCGCTGGCTCCGGGGTCTGCAGGATCCGCGCGGTGAGTTGCAGCTGGACGCTGGTGCCCTGGCGGCGGTCAAGGGCGGTGCCAGCCTGTTGGCCGTGGGTGTTCGCGAGGTCAGCGGTAATTTCCAGCGCGGCGACCTGGTCCGCTTGTTGGGGCCCGACGGTGTCTGTGGCCAGGGCCTGTGCGCCTACCAATCTGATGAAGCCCGTGGCATTGTCGGCCTGTCCAGCGACCGCATCGCCGAGGTGCTGGCCGAGGCTGGCCGCGGGCCGATGGTGCATCGCGATGATCTGGTGCTGTTTTGACGGGGTTCGGGGGTGGAAAGGTTTTAACCGCAGTAAAAATTCTTTTAAGATCACGGATTGATCCTCCCAGCAATGCAAAACAAAATGACCGTCAGTCACGAACAACTGATCGATCAGCTGGGGCAGGCGGCTCGGGGTGCGGCTCGTCTGCTGGCTGCCGCACCCGAGGCGCAGCGCGATCAGGCCTTGACGGCTGCTGCTGCTGCTGTGCGGCGGTCTGCGGGGACGATTCTGGCGGCAAATGCTGAAGATCTGACCGCCGGTGAGGCGCGTGGACTGTCTGCCGCCATGCTGGATCGTCTGCGCCTGAATGGGGACCGGCTGGAGGCCATTGCCGCCGGTCTGGAAGCCATCGCCGAGCTGCCGGACCCGGTTGGCCGCGTGCTGGCTGAATGGACGCGTCCCAATGGCTTGCGCATTCGGCGCGTGGCGGTGCCGATCGGGGTGATCGGCGTGATCTACGAGTCCCGCCCCAACGTCACCGCCGATGCCGCCGGGCTGTGTTTGAAGTCGGGCAACGCGGTGATTCTGCGCGGCGGCTCGGAGGCCGTGCACAGCAATCGCGCCATTCACGCAGCATTGGTCGAAGGCCTGGCCGAAGCCGGCCTGCCGCCGGAGGCCGTGCAGTTTGTGCCTACCCAGGACCGTGCCGCGGTCGGTGCCCTGCTGGCGGCCCACCGCTGGCTGGACATGGTCGTCCCCCGCGGCGGCAAGAGCCTGGTCGCGCGCGTGCAGGCCGATGCCCGCGTGCCGGTACTGGCTCACCTGGACGGCAACAATCATCTGTACCTCCACAGCGCTGCCGATGCCGCCATGGCGGTCGAGGTGGTGGTCAACGCCAAGATGCGCCGCCCCGGCATCTGCGGGGCGCTGGAAACCCTGCTGATCGATCGGGCGCGCCTGGACCTGGTACCGGCCCTGGCCGATGCGCTGATCGAGCGCGGCTGCGAAATGCGCGCCGACGCGACGCTGCTGGAGCTTGACGCGCGCTTCAAGTCGGCCGACGACAGTGACTGGGCCACCGAGTATCTCGAAGCGATCCTGGCTCTGAAGTCCGTGGACGGGCCGGAGGAAGCTCTGGCGCACATCGCCTGCTACGGTTCGGGCCATACCGACGGCATCATTACCGAAGATCTGGCTGTGGCCGAGGATTTCCTGGGCCGCCTCGACAGCGCCATTGCGGTACACAACGCCTCGACCCAGTTCGCCGACGGCGGCGAGTTCGGCTTCGGCGCCGAGATCGGTATTGCCACCGGCCGCTTGCACGCCCGCGGTCCGGTTGGCGTGGAGCAGCTCACGACCTTCCAGTACCGGGTGTTCGGTTCGGGCCAGACCCGTCCCTGAAATGCTGCGTCTTTTTCGCACCATGGCCCTGCCGCCTATCCTCCTGGTGCTGTCGGTCCTGGGTGTGGCAGCAGAACTGGAAACAGCCAGCGGCACCGTTGGGCAGCTGACCCGAGTCGACGCTCTTGGTGCCGAAGCCGAGCCGCTGCTGCTGATGCAGTGGACCGATGGCCGCATGTTTGTATTTCCGGGCATCGAGCATCTCGCGGCCGGCAGCGGTGTTGAGGTCGAGATCGATTACTTGCCCTCGGAAGATCCCGGCCGCGTGCCGGAAGCCTGTGCCGCGCGGCTGATCGGTCTTCCGGTGATGATTGACGGGGAAGAGGTGATGCAGCCGGCTCGGCGGCCAGTGTCGATTTTCGTCAGTGATTCGGAGGCTTGTCCCTAGAGGCGGGCTTACGGGCGGAACTGCCAGGGGTTGATTGTGTCAACCCCGAGTCTTTCGAAATCCTGGATATTGCGAGTCACGACGCTCAGGCGATGTTCCATCGCGGTTGCTGCCAGCAGACTGTCAATCACCGGTGGGGTGCGCCCATGCGCCATGGCCTTGCCGCGTATCTCGCCCCAACGCCGTGCCACGGACTCATCGATGGCCAGAACGCGCCGGTCGAACCGTGGCAGGAGAATCTGTTCCAACCAGCTCTCCAGCTCAGCGGCCTTTGGCGTCCCGGCGATGCGGGCAATGCCCTGGCGGATCTCGCCGATCACCAGCACGCTCAAGAATGTCGCTGTCGAGTCATTTTGATCCAACCAGGCCTGCACCGCCGGCTCGGGCTTCGACTTCAGACACTCGGTGACCACACAAGTATCGAGCAGAAAGCTCACGCGAACTCGTCCCTGCCAGCATCATCTCGGCGCTCGAACAGCTCTGGCTCAATGCCGGTCGGTGCGGTGCGGTAGAGATAGGTGCCCAGCGGCTCGCGAACGCCGCACAGGGCCCGATACTCGCGCTCGGAGAGGACCACGGCGGTCTCCTTTCCCCGCACCGTGATGATCTGCGGGCCCTTGGTCGCCGCCGCCTTGATCACTTCACTCAGCCGGTTTTTCGCTTCCTGCAATTGCCAACTCATGGGCTGATCTGTCCAGACTGTCTAGCTGGATATTAGCACGACGCGGAGGAGTCTGGAGGTTGGTCGACTGACTCGACGATGATCTCATCCCCATCGATCCAGCAGCACCGAAATCCACACCAGCGCCGCCAGCAGCATCAAGGTCAGGGTCAGGGCAGAACCTGCGTCCTTGGCCTTGCCCGACAACGGATGGTGGTTGGGTCCGATGCGGTCGACGATGGCCTCGATGGCTGAATTGACCAGTTCACCGGCCAGCACCAGAATCCATACGCCGACCAGCAAGGCGAACTGAGTCCAGCTCTCGGCCAGCCACGCGGCCAGCGGCACCAGGGCGATCAGCGCAATCACCTGAGCCCGAAAAGCGGCCTCCTCGCGGAACACGACGCGGTAGCCCGCCAGCGAGTTGCGGGTGGCAAAAACCCAGCGCTTGAATTCGTTGCGCGGGGTGCCCGGCTTGTTCACGCCGCGATGCCGTAGGCGTCCAGCAACGGCTCCAGGCGCGCCTCGCGGCCGCGGAAGGCCTGCCAGGATTCGGCCATCGGGCGGCTGGAGCCGACCGACAGGATCTCGCGCGCCAGACGCTCGCCGGCTTCGCGGTTGAACAGGCCTTCGCTTTCGAACACATGAAAGGCATCGCGGGCCAGGCGTTCGGCCCACAGGTAGCTGTAGTAGCCGGCCGCATAGCCGCCGTCGAACAGGTGCGAGAAGCTCATCAGGTAGCGGTTGTCGTCGATCATGGGTGTGACCGCGATTTCTTCGTGGACCTGGCGCATCACGACCAGCGGATCGCGATCCGGCCCGCTGTGCAGGCGCAGGTCGGTCAGGGCGAATTCGATCTGGCGCAGCAGGGCCAGCGCCCCCTGGAACTGGCGGTCGCTTTTAAGCGCTTTCAGCCACTCGCGCGGCAGCGGCTCGTTGGTCTCGACATGGCGCGCATAGCGATCGAGGCTGTGTTCATCCCAGGCCCACCCTTCCAGCAGCTGGCTGGGCAGCTCGACCGCATCCCATTCCACGCCGCTGATGCCGCCCACGCCGGGCAGATCGATACGGGTCAGCAGGTGATGCAGGCAATGGCCGAACTCGTGGAACATCGTGACCACGTCGTCGTGGGTCAGCAGGCTGGGCTGGTCGCCGGAGGGCGGGGCGAAGTTGCAGGTGAAGTAGGCCACCGGCTGCTGGCGTTGATCGCCAATGACCAGGCGCGAGCGACACACATCCATCCAGGCTCCGCCGGACTTGCGCGCGCGGGCATAGAGGTCCAGGTACATGCCGGCCACGGCTTCGGCCTCGGCATTCAGCACGCGGAAGTAGCGCACGTCCGGGTGCCAGGTCTCGACGCTGTCGTCAGCCTCGAATTTGAGGCCGAACAGTTCGCGCGCAACCAGGAACATTCCATCCAGCACTCGGCTGAGCTCGAACCAGGGCTTGAGCTTTTCCTCGTTGATACCCAGCGTTTTCTCGCGCAGTTTTTCGGTGTAGTAGGCCAGGTCCCAGGGCGCCAGCGGCGTGTCAGCGCCGAGTTCGGCGGCAAACTGGTTCAGGGTCTGGAGCTGGCTCTCGGCCTGGGTCCGGGCCTTGGCGGCCAGGTCAAGCAGAAAACCCTCGACCGCAGCCGGGCTGTCGGCCATGCGCTTGGCCAGGCGCAGCTCGGCGTGGCTGGCATAGCCCAGCAGTTGGGCCTGCTCGTGGCGCAGCGCGAGAATTTCGGAAACCAGCGCAGAGTTGTCGAACTGCCCGCCCCGCGGCCCGACTTCGGCGGCGCGGGTGACATAGGCGCGGTGAAAGCGCTCGCGCAAGGCGCGATCGTCGGCGTAGGTGATGATGGCGCGGTAGGCGGGATAGCTCAAGTTCGCCAGCCAGCCGGTCTTGTCGGTCTGCTCGGCCATCCCGGCCAGCAAGTCAAGCTCGCTTTGCGGCAGTCCGGCCAGGTCTTGGGCGGATTCAAAGTGCTCGGTGTAGGCTTCGGTGGCGTCGAGCACATGGTTGCCGAACTGGTTGCCCAGCTCGGACAGGCGCAGATTGATTTCGGCAAAGCGCGCCCGCTCGGGTTCGGGCAATGCCACGCCGCTCAAGCGGAAATCCAGCAGTTCGTGCTCGATGGTCGCCCGCAGCGCGGCCGACTGCCGCGCCAGGTCAGGCCGCTCGGCCAGGGACTGGTAGGCCTGGAACAAGGCCTGGTTCTGGCCGCGCTCGGTGTGGAAGCGGGTCAGCGGTTCCAGGCAGGCCTTGTAGACTTCGCGCCATTCCGGTGTGTTGCACACGCTGTGCAGATGCGAGATCGAGGACCAACTCGCGGCCAGCGCGTTATCGATCAGGGTTTCGGCTTCCACGATGCCGGCGTAATCGTGCGTCTGGCCACCGGCGGCGATCTCGGCCAGCAATTGGCGGTACTCGCTCAACAGATGCTCAATGGCGGGCAGGGCGTGTTCGGGCCGAATGGCTTCAAAACGGGGCAAGCCCGCTGCCAGTAGCGGGTTGGTCGTGCCTGGGCTCATGCTCATGCGGATTTTGCGATGCGGACTCGTTCGGGTTCTTCGGCCAGCTCCTCGAGCAAATCTTCAATGCGCTCGAAAGCCAGGGCCAACTCTTCAGCTTCCGGCAACAGGGTCAAGCGGAAGTGATGGCGGTCGCGGATGTTGAAGCTCGAACCGGGCACAATCAGGATGTGCTTCTGTTCCAGCAGTTCGGCGGCGAAGCGGTGGTCGTCGAAATCCGCGAGCGCTTCGGGCTTGACCGCAGGGAAGGCATACAGCGCGCCCATGGGAACGACCAGGTCAAGGAAACGGCTTTTCTCGCAGGCCTCGATGACCGCCTGTCGGGACTCATGCAGCCGCCCGCCGGGAGCGACCAGGTCGGCGATGGACTGGTAGCCGCCCAGCGCGGTTTGCACCGCCCATTGGCCGGGCACATTGGCCGACAGTCTCAAAGCAGCCAGTTTTTCCACCGCCAGGCGATAGTCTTCGGCGCGCTCCAACGCGCCGGTAAACACGGCCCAGCCGACACGCCAGCCGCAGGCCCGATAGACCTTGGACAGGCCACCAAAGCTGACGCACAGGGTTTCCGACGCCAGTGTGGCCATGGGCACAAAGCGTGCCTCGTCGTAGCAGATGGCGTCGTAGATCTCGTCGCTGAACAGGATCAGGTCGTGTTCGGCCGCCAGGTCGGCCAGCGCCTGCAGCACGGACTCGGGATACACCGCACCGGTCGGGTTGTTGGGGTTGATGACCACCAAGGCCCGGGTTTTCGGCGTGATCATCGCGCGGATGGCCTCGACATCGGGCCAGAAGTGCTGGTCGGCTGGACAGGGATAATGCATGGCCTTGCCGCCGTTCAAGACCACCGCCGCCGTCCACAGAGGATAGTCCGGGGCGGGAATGAGCACTTCGTCGCCCGGCTCCAGCAGCGAGCGCAGCACCAGGTCGACCAGCTCCGAGACGCCGTTGCCGATCATGACCTGATCGAAGCGGGTTTCGGTCAGCCCACGGGACTGGAACTGCATGGCAACCGCCTCGCGCGCCGGGAAAATCCCGGTCTGCGGCCCGTAGGGCTCGCTGTACTTCAGGTTTCTGACCACAGCCCGGCGCATGGTCTCGGGCGTGCGCAGGCCAAAGGCGCCGGGGTTGCCAATGTTCAAGTGCAGGATGTCGTTGCCTTCCTGCTCCAGCTCGCGCGCGCGACGAGCCAGCGCGCCGCGGATTTCATAGCGCACTTCGTCGATGCGGCTGGCTGGCTTGAAGGACTGGAACATTAACGAAGCATAGCGAATTTCCGGCTCGGATGGGGCAGCCGGGTGGATTGGCGGGTGATCCGGGGCGAGCGTGCTTGAATATCAGGACCGAAATCCCGACAATATCGAATCAGGACCACTTTAATCCGGATTTGACCAACATCATGACGCTAGACCCTGCCTTGAAGTCCCGCATCGAGCAGCAAATCACTTCGCACGAGGTGTTTCTGTACATGAAGGGCACGCCGAAAATGCCGCAGTGCGGATTCTCGGCCAAGACCGCCGGCATGCTTGACAGCCTGCTCGGTGGCAACTTCGGTTCCTTCAACGTGCTCGAAGACGAGGCCATTCGTGAGGGCATCAAGCTGTTCGGCAACTGGCCGACCATTCCGCAACTCTACATCCGCGGCGAACTGGTCGGCGGCTGCGACATCGTCACCGAGATGTTCAACGACGGCGAGCTGCACGAGATGCTGGGGCTGGAAAAGCCGGACCGTACCCCACCGGAAATCGAGATCAGCGACAAGGCGGCCGGCAAGATTCGCGAGTTTCTCGACGCCTATCCGGGTCAGCACCTGCATTTCAGCATTGGCGGCGACTGGGACGCCAATTTCAATATCGGCCCGCGCCAAGGCCACGAGATCGCCACCGAAGCGGCCGGTATCACCATCCTGATGGACCTGGCCTCGGCCCAGCGCGCCAGGGGCGCGAAGATCGACTGGGTCGAAACGGTGCAGGGTGAAGGCCTGAAGCTGGACCTGCCCGGTGCGCCGCCGCCGGTCAAGCAGATGACCCCGGCCGAGCTGCAGCAGCGCATGAACGCCGGTGAGCACCTGCTGGCGATCGATACCCGCTCCGAGGCTGATCGTGCCAGACAGCCGCTGGAGTTTGCCCGCCCGCTGGATGCCGAGTTGATGGCCGAGCTGAAAGACGCCGATCCGCACCGGCCCCTGGTGTTCATCTGTGCGGTTGGCGTGTCCAGCCAGGCGGTCGCCGAGCACTATCGCAAGCAGGGCTTCAAAGAGGTCTATAACCTGGAAGGCGGCGTCCAGGCGCTGCTGGGTTAAGCGTCGCTTGGGCTAAGCGTCGAGGGAAAACTCGGCCACGACCGGGGCATGATCGGACGGCCGCTCCAGCCGCCGTGGTTCCTTGTCGACATAGCTGGTCGTGCATCGGTCCTTGAGCGCGTCCGAACACAGCACCAGGTCGATTCTCAGGCCCAAACCGCGCCGGAACATCGCGGCGCGGTAGTCCCACCACGAAAACACGCCTTCGGCCTGGTCGAACAGGCGGAAGCTGTCGTGCAGACCCAGATTCAGCAGGCGGCCCAGGGCATCACGCTCGGGCGTCGAGCATAGAATCTTTTCGTGCCAGGCCTCCGGGTCGTAAACATCGCGGTCGTCCGGCGCGATATTGAAGTCGCCCATCACGACCAGTTGGTCGTGTTGCTCCAGCTCGGACTCGACCCAGCGGGTGACCGCGTCGAGCCACTTGAGCTTGTAGTCGAATTTGTCGCTGCCGACTTCCTGGCCGTTGACCACGTACAGGTTGATCACGCGCACACCGTCGATGGTGGCGGCGATCACGCGCTTTTGTTCGTCTTCAAAATCGGGGATGGCGCTGACCGGGTCGGCCTGGGCGCCGGTCGAGATCAAGGCCACCCCGTTGTAAGTCGGCTGGCCGGAGAAGCTGACTTGGTAGCCCAGTTCGCGAAACGCTTCGGCTGGAAACTTCGCATCGACCAGTTTGGTTTCCTGCAGGCCCAGCACATCCGGGCGCTGATGATCCAGCCAGTCCAGCACATGCGGCAGGCGGACTTTCAGGGAGTTGACGTTCCAGCTGGCGATTTTCATGATGCGATACGGAGATGGAATTGTTCGGAGCGGCTAGTGCTCTGACCACTAGGGTAGCGCGAAATCAGTGGCCTGCGCTCAGGCAGTATCGTCGTCCTCGTCCGAGTCCCAGCCATAGTCGAAAGTGATTTCCTCGCCTTCGGCAATGGTGCGGATGGCGTAGAGGTCGGTGCCCCACCAGTCTGCGTTGGGATCGGCGGAGTGGTTCAGGAAACGCATTTCATTGCTGCCGTCGATGCCTTCCCAGCGCTGCCTGGT
>SLJA01000334.1 GCA_007135355.1 Wenzhouxiangella sp. | reverse complement strand
TTTCCTAAATTCCATCCCTATACCGCTTCAACAAATCCTGATAAGCATCAATGCGCCGGTCGCGCAGAAACGGCCAGATGCGGCGTACGTGCTCGCCGCGGGCGAGGTCGATGTCGGTGACCAGTACTTCGGCTTCAAGGCCGGCTTCATCGATGATTTCGCCCTGCGGGCCGACGACCAGGCTGTGGCCCCAGAATTCGGCGTCGCGGCCGGCGCCCGAGCGGTCGGGCTCGTGGCCAACCCGGTTGCAGGCCAGTACGGGCAAGCCATTGGCGATGGCGTGACCGCGCTGAATGGTACGCCAGGCATCGAGCTGGCGGTGTTGTTCGTCTTCGCCATCGTCTGGATCGAAGCCGATGGCGGTGGGGTAGATCAGCAGCTCGGCCCCGGCCAGGGCCATCAGTCGTGCGGCTTCGGGATACCACTGATCCCAGCACACCAGTACCCCGAGTTTTCCCAGCGCGGTGTCGATGGGCTTGAAACCTTGATCGCCGGGGGTGAAGTAGAACTTTTCGTTGTAGCCGGGATCGTCGGGGATGTGCATTTTGCGGTAGATGCCGGCCAGTTCACCGTCGGCTTCCATCACCAGGGCGGTGTTGTGCGCCAGGCCCGGCGCTCGGCGCTCGAAGATCGAACCGACCACCACCACGCCGTGGGTGCGGGCGGCCTGGGACAACTGTTGCCGGCTGGGGCCATCCAGCGGTTCGGCGAGGTCAAATAGGGCGGTGTCTTGGTATTTGCAGAAATACTCCGACGCATGCAGCTCCGGCAGGACGACCAGTTGGGCGCCGGCTTCGGCGGCGCGCTGGATGCCTTCAATGCTGGCCTTGCGGTTTTCGTGCAGGTCGGGGCCCATGGCGTGCTGGACCAGGGCGATTCTCAGCGTGGTTTTTTTCATGTCAGAGCGGCCGGTAGATGCATGCTGGCACAGTGCGGGCCGCCGTACTGTTCGATCATGACAGCGGCGGCGATACCTTCAATATGGTGATCGGGCAGGGCGGCCGACAAGATGTCCCGCGCATCTCCATCGGCCGGGACCCCATAAGCCGGAACCAGGCAGGCGCCGTTGATGAACAGGAAGTTGACGTAGTTGGCCGGCAGGGTCGGGTCGACGCCCTCGGGCAGCGGTAGCTCGATCAGGCGATACGATTGCCCGTTGGGCTGCCGCAGGGCCTGCAGCTGATTGAGCAAGCGCTCATGACGTGCTGCATTTGGCTGGCGCTGGTAGGCAATGCTGTGCGGGTCAATGAAGCGGGCGATGGTGTCGATATGTCCGTCGGTGTCGTCACCGGGCAGCGGTTCCAGATCGATACCGATAATGCGCTCCAGGTTCAGCAGGTGCAGCAGTTCAAACTCGATTTCGGCCCGCTTGAGGTGGGGATGTCGGGCGTGCAGGCAGTGCCAGTTGACCAGCAAGGTGCCGCGACCGTCGCATTCGATCGCCCCGCCTTCCAGTTCGAACAGATATTGGCGAAATTTCAGGCGCTGGAACCAGGGATGCCGCGCCAGCAAGGTGTTGACCCGATTGTCCTGTCCGGCCGCGTATTTCCCGCCCCAGCCACCGAAGTAAAAATCCAGCGCGAGGCGTTGGCCGCCGCTACCACCGACCAGTGTGATGGGTCCGTAATCACGGCACCAGGTGTCGTCATACGGTACTTCGATCAGCTTCAGTCCGGGCAGTTCGCCCAGCCGTGCGCCGGCCTCGTTGCTGCCCGGGTGGACGAGCAGTATGACCTGTTGGCGCTTGGCAATGGCGTTGATGAAAAGGGAGTATTCCTGCTGAATGCCGGGCAGTCGGCTGACCCAATCGGTGCGCTGGGCCGGCCAGGCCAGCAGGGTCGCGGCCTGGGGTTCCCACTCGGCAGGTAAGCGAAAATCGGTGTTCGGCATGCGGGCTGAAGACGCTTAGCGCTCCGCACGTGCTCCGCGTATGACCGCCTCGTGATGCAGTACGCTTTCAATGACCAGCCGATGCTCGAAAAAGACGCTGTAGTCGGGGTAAATCCAGCGTGTGATCGGCGGATCTCCCACAGCGTCGCGCCGCTCCAGCGGTGCGCCGAAGCGTTGCTCTACTTCGGTCATGGTCAGGCCATTGGTCGGTAGCTCGCGTGTCATGCGCTCGCGCACCTTTTCAATCAGCAGCACATCCCCGGATCCGGCGCGGTCGGCATGGGCCGGCGAGGCGGCCAGGCCGGCGGTGAGGAGAGCGATCAGAAACAGAATGCAAAAATGCTTGATCATCACTGGACTCGCGAATCGGACATCGGCACCGCACCGTTTCCAGTGCTACCCCGATGTTAGCACAAGCCACGCCCCGCGCTGACGCCACAGCTGGTAGGGTTTTGGTGCTTATCGAAGGAGTAAAAAAGTATGCCAACAACATTGATCACGGGCGCCAATCGCGGTATCGGCTTTGAACTGGCGCGTCAGCTTCAGACCGCCGGACATGATGTGATCGCGGTTTGCCGGCGCTCCAGTGCCGAGCTGGACGGATTGGGCGTGCGCGTGGAAGCGGGAATCGACATCACCCGGCGCGACGATTTGCAGACGCTGGCTCGCCGCTTGAGCGGCGTAGAGATCGATTGGCTGATCAACAATGCCGGCGTGTTGCGCGGTTCCACTCTGGATGCGATTGAAGAGCAGCTGGATGACTTTCGCCTGCAATACGAGGTCAACGCGCTGGCCCCGCTGCGGGTTACCCGGGCCTTGCTGGGCCACCTGGTCGACGGCGGCAAGGTGGTGATCATCACCTCGCGCATGGGCTCGATTGCCGATAACACCTCGGGTGGGCAATACGCGTATCGGATGTCCAAGGCCGCGGTGAATACCGCCGGGGTGTCGCTGGCGCATGAACTTGCAGACCGCGGGATTGCCGTCGGTCTACTCCATCCCGGGTACGTACGCACCGGCATGACGGGCCACACCGGCCATATCGATCCTGACGAGGCCGCCGCCCATTTGATCCAGCGCATCGAAGAACTGAGCCTGGAGACGACCGGCAGCTTTCGGCATGCGAATGGGGAGGGCTTGCCTTGGTAGGTTTTTGAGGGGGTTCAGGTTTCAGGGTTCAGGAAAAGCCAGATCGAGGCCCTCCTGAACCCTGAACCCTTCAAGCAATCCTCCGCTGCTCAGCCAGCAACCGTAACCAGGCGGCGTGGCGGGAGGCGGGGATGAGGCCGGATTCGGCGGCGGCGCGCACGGCGCAGCCGGGTTCTGAGTCGTGACGGCAGTTGCGGAAACGGCAATGGTGGCTGTGTGCGGCGAATTCGGGGAATCCGCGCTCCAGCTCGGCCGGCGTCATGGCCCACAGGCCGTATTCCCACACTCCCGGTGTGTCGATGATGCCGGCCTGATCCGACAGGGGATAGACGGTGGCGGTGGTCGTGGTGTGAGTGCCTTTGCCGGTCACGTGCGACAGGGCGCTGGTGCGTTCGTCGAGGTCCGGCACCAGGGCGTTGAGCAGCGAGGTCTTGCCGACGCCGGACTGTCCGGCCAGCAGGCTGATGCCATCCCGACACAAGCGCGCAAGCTCGTCGACCTCGGCTTGCGGCTTGCAGCGCGTGCGGATGATGCGGTAGCCCAGTTCGGCAAGATCGTCCAGGTCGGAAAACCACTCGCCCTCGCGCAGTCCCAGATCGCGTTTGTTGACGACCACGACCGGCTCGACGCCGTGTATCAGGGCCGCGGTCAGGTAGCGGTGGACCAGGTCGGGGCTGGGTGCGGGCCGCGGGGCGATGACGATCACCGCTCGATCGAGGTTGGCGGCCACGGCGCGAAAACGCCCGCGGGCATCGCCGCGGCCGAACTCGTTTTTGCGCGGCAGGACTTCAATCAGTGCATCGGCGGCGTCGAGCACAATCCGGTCTCCCGGCAGCGGCCGGATCAGTCGGCGCGGAAAATGGAACGGGGCCAGTTTGCCGGTATCGAGCTGGGCGATGCCGCGATTGGCCCAGGCCCTGACCACCAGCCCCGCTTGGCTCAACGCCCGACCCCACGCTGGTATAGTCCGCGGCAGACTTGATGCGGAAGAGTGCCGTGGACGAAAACAACCTGATCTGGATCGATCTGGAAATGACCGGGCTTGATCCGGCGACCGACACCATCATCGAGATTGCGACCATCGTCACCGACAGCCAGCTCGACATCCTGGCCGAGGGACCTGTGCGCGCGATTGCGGTCAGTCAGGCGCGGCTGGCGGCCATGGACGAGTGGTGCACCAAGACCCATACCGAGTCCGGTCTGGTTGCGCGTTGCCTGGATGAAGGGGTAGGGCTGGACACGGCCGAGCAGGAGACCCTGGCGTTCCTGGCAGGCTTTGTGCCGGCCGGCGTGTCGCCCATGTGCGGCAATTCGATCTGCCAGGACCGCCGCTTCCTGGCGCGCTACATGCCCAAGCTCGAGGCTTTCTTCCACTACCGCAACCTGGATGTCAGCACGGTCAAGGAACTGGCCAAACGCTGGGCCCCGGATATCGCCGAAGGTTTCAAAAAAGACTCCACCCATCTGGCCCTGCAGGATATCAGGGATTCGATTGAGGAACTGCGCTACTACCGGAGGTTTATGGGGGAGTTGGCTGGGCGGAATTGATTTTTAGGGTTCAGCGTTCAGGGTTCAGGGTTCAGGAAAACACGGGTCTAGCTTTCGCTGAACCCTGAACCCTGAACCCTGAACCCTTCCCTCCTATCCCGCCAACTTCCGCCAGGTATCGACCACCGTATCCGGATTAAGCGAAATGCTCTCGATCCCCTGATCGAGCAGCCACTGGGCCAGGTCGGGGTAGTCGGACGGGCCCTGGCCGCAGATGCCGATGTACTTGCCTTTTGCGCGGCAGGTCTTGATCGCCATGGCCAGCAGGGCCTTGACCGCGCCGTCGCGCTCGTCGAAGCGGTGGGCGACCAGGCCGGAGTCGCGGTCCAGCCCAAGGGTCAGCTGGGTCATGTCGTTGGAGCCGATCGAGAAGCCGTCGAAGTACTCGAGGAACTCCTCGGCCAGCAGGGCGTTGGACGGTAGTTCGCACATCATGATGACCTTCAGGCCGTTCTCGCCGCGCTTGAGGCCGAATTGCTCCATGACCGCGATGACTTCGCGCGCCTCATCCAGGGTGCGCACGAACGGCACCATGGCCCAGATGTGGTCCTGGCCCATGTCCTCGCGCACTTTTTTCAGCGCCTTGCACTCGAGTTCAAAGGAAGGCTTGAAGCTGTCGTCGACGTAGCGCGAGGCGCCGCGCCAGCCGATCATGGGGTTTTCTTCGTGCGGCTCGAAAGGCTCGCCACCGATCAGGTTGGCGTATTCGTTGGTCTTGAAGTCCGACAGGCGCACGATCACCGGGTTGGGGCCGAACGGCGCGCCGATGGTGGCGATGCCCTCGGCGAGCTTGTCGACGTAGAAGCTGACCGGGTCGGCGTAGCCTGCGATGCGCTTGTCGATTTCGGTTTTGATGTCGTCGGGCTGGCGATCGTATTCCAGCAGCGCGCGCGGGTGGATGCCGATCATGCGGTTGATGATGAACTCCAGGCGCGCCAGGCCAATGCCGTGGTTGGGGATCTGGGCGAAGTCGAAGGCGCGGTCCGGGTTGGCCACGTTCATCATGATCTTCAGGGGGGCGGTGGGCATGTCGTCCATGGCGTCTTCGGCCACGCTGAACTTCAGACTGCCCTTGTAGATGCGCCCGGTGTCGCCTTCCGAGCACGACACGGTGACTTCCGCGTCATGCGGAATGGCGCTGGTGGCGTCGCCGCAGCCGACCACGGCCGGAATGCCGAGTTCGCGGGCGATGATGGCGGCGTGGCAGGTGCGTCCGCCGCGGTTGGTAACGATGGCCGCAGCGCGCTTCATGATCGGCTCCCAGTCGGGATCGGTCATGTCGGTGATCAACACGTCACCGGCGGCAACATCATGAATTTGCTCCAGGCTTTCGATCACCTTGGCCTTGCCCTGGCCGATGCGCTGGCCGATGGCACGGCCTTCGGAGAGCACTTCGCCCGATTCCTCCAGTTTGAAGCGCTCCATCGTCTGGCCACCGCGGCTTTTGACCGTCTCCGGGCGGGCCTGAAGGATGTAGAGCTCGCCGGTTTCGCCGTCCTTGCCCCATTCGATGTCCATGGGCCGGCCATAGTGCTTTTCGATGGTCAACGCCATGCGACCCAGGGCTTCCGCTTCTTCGTCGCTGATTGAAAACCGGCGGCGCAAATCTTCCGGCGTTTGCTCGGTGATCACGCCGCGCTCGGGTTTGAACAGCATGCGCGAGGCCTTGGACCCCAAAGTCTTGCGCAGCAGCGCGGGGCGCCCGGCTTCCAGGTTGGGCTTGAACAGGTAGAACTCATCCGGATTGACCGCACCCTGGACCACGCCTTCGCCCAGGCCATAGCTGGAGGTCACGAAGACCACTTTGCGATAGCCGGACTCGGTGTCCAGGGTGAACAGCACGCCGGCCGCGCCCTCGCCGGCGCGCACCATGAGCTGGATGCCGGCCGACAGCGCGACTTCGTGGTGCTCGAAGCCGTGGTGGACACGGTAGGCAATGGCGCGGTCGTTGTACAGGCTGGCAAACACGGCATGGATTTTTTCCAGCACGTCGTCGATGCCGCGCACGTTCAAAAAACTTTCCTGCTGGCCGGCAAACGAGGCGTCGGGCAGGTCTTCGGCGGTGGCCGAGGAGCGCACGGCTACGGCTACGTCGTCGCCGTAGCGCTCTTGCATGGTCTTGAAGGCTTTGCGGATCTCGGATTCCAGTCGCTCGGGCAGCGCGGTCTCCATGATCATGGCGCGTACTTTCTGGCCGGTGGCGGCCAGGGCGCGGGTGTCTTCCTCGTCCAGTGACTCCAGTTCGGCGCGGATGCGCTCGGCCAGGCCGGATTGATCAAGAAAGTCCCGGTAAGCCTGCGCGGTGGTGGCGAAGCCACCGGGGACGCTGACGCCGGCCTCGGTCAAATGGCTGATCATTTCCCCCAGCGAGGCGTTCTTGCCGCCCACCTGCTCGAGATCGCCCATACCCAGCTTTTCCAGCCAAAGGATATACTCGCTCACCATGTCTCCCTTGCTTTCATCAACAAAATTGATTTATGCACCCATTGTAAACCGCTGGGACCGCTCATGAGACGCACCGTGTTCTTCGTCTCCGACGGTACGGCCATCACCGCTGAAACCTTCGGCCACAGTCTGCTGACCCAGTTTCACAAGGTGGATTTCCGCGAAATCCGGTTGCCGTTCATCGACACCGAGGCCAAGGCCCATGACGCTGTCGTGCTCATCAACAAGGCGGCCGAGGCCGGCGAGGACAAGCCGCTGGTGTTCAGCACCATCGTCAACCACAAGATCGGGCGGGTGTTGACCCATGCCAACGCGCACATTTTCGACATGTTTGCGACCTTCATGGAGCCGCTGGAGCGAGTGCTCGGGGTGGAAAGCTCGCCCCGGGTCGGCAAGGCCCATGGCATGGGTGATTCCGACACCTATGAAGATCGCATGGAAGCGACCAACTACGCCCTGACCCATGATGACGGCATTTCCAAGCGCCTGGACAAGGCCGAGGTGATTCTGGTCGGCGTGTCGCGCTCCGGCAAGACGCCGACCTGCCTATATCTGGCCCTGCATTACGGTATCAAGGCGGCCAACTATCCGCTGACCGAGGAGGATCTGGAGCAGCCGCGCCTGCCCACTTTCCTGCGCCAGCACAAGGACAAGCTGTTCGGCCTGACCATCGACCCCGATCGCCTGTGCAAGATTCGCGAAACGCGCCGCCCCGGGAGCCGCTATGCCTCGGCCACGCAGTGTCGCTATGAGGTCGACGCGGCCGAGAGCCTGCTGCGCACCGAAGGGGTGCCGATGTTGTCGTCGACCGGCTCTTCGGTCGAGGAATTGGCCAGCCGCATCATCCTCAAGCTGGGGCTGGGTAAGCCCCACTCCTGAATCCGGCAACAATTTGACAGCGAACTTGCCTGTGGGGGATAGGCGAAAGCGGGCGCATGTGCTACCATTCGGCGGCCATGCTGACCCGAGTCCGAAATTTGCATCCACCGACCCGCGTTCTGGCGCGGCGGCTGCCGGATTTGCACAGCGCCGTGTTTCGCGCGCTGGGTGCGCTGCTGCCCGACGGTCTGGGGCGTAGCGATTGCCTGGTTTCGCGCGTCGGCTCCGGCCCCGACCTGTTTTTGCAGGTTATTGAGCGCCACAACTACACCAGTTATCTGCGCATGACCTATGTCATTGGTGATGAGCAGCAGCACAATCCGAATGCCCACATTCGGGTCTACCATGATGCGCGCATGGCCGAGGCCACCGCGTTCAGCCCGGAGCAGGGCATTCAGCGCTTCGCTGGACCGGAGATCCCCATGCACGGGCTGGTGATTCGCAACTGGCGCCTGAACCAGGCCCTGCTGAAATGGTTGGACTATCTGCTGGCCGAGGGTCACAGCGCGGCCACGCTCAAACCGGTCGAGGAAGTACCGCCGTTCTTGTGCCTGCCGGCCGACGAGGAAGCGACCGGTTGATCACCCCGGAGGCGAATCCTTCGCCTCTCGCCTTGTCTTTTGGTTACAATCGAATCCCGGAAGCGAGTCGATTGAAATCTCGCTGTCGCGATCAAGCGGGTCGGCTGCCAAGCCAGTCAGGCCCGCTTTGCATAACCGGAGGTCAGGCATCTTGTCCCGAATGCAGGCAGTTCTGGCGCTGGAAGACGGCACCACGTTTTCCGGCCATGGTATAGGCGCGCCCGGCCATAGCGTCGGTGAGGTCGTGTTCAACACGGCCATGACCGGCTATCAGGAGATTCTGACCGACCCCAGCTACGCCGGTCAGTTGGTCACGCTGACCGCCTCCCACGTCGGCAATACGGGGGTCAACGCGGCTGATACCGAGTCGCATCGCATTTTCTGTAAAGGTCTGATTGTGCGCCATTATCCGCGCCGATACAGCTCCTGGCGGGCCGAAACCTCGCTGTCGGAATACCTGGCCGGACAGGGCATCCCGGGCATCGCCGGCCTGGATACGCGCAGCCTGACCATCCACTTGCGCGAGCACGGGGCCAAGAATGCTTGCCTGATGGTCGCCGAGTCGGTGGATGTCGAGCGCGCGCTGGAACTGGCGCGCGCCTGCGAGCCCATGAGCGGCCAGGACCTGGCCAGCCGGGTGTGTTGCGCCGAGGCTTACCCCTGGACCGAGGGCACCCTGGACCTGGCGACCGGTGAATTCGGTCATGGCGCGGGCCGGCTGCATGTCGTCTGCTACGACTTCGGTGTCAAGCGCAACATTCTGCGTCTGCTGGTCGATGCCGGTTGTCGCGTGACGGTAGTGCCGGCGAAAACCTCCCTGGACGAGGTGCTGGCGCTCCAGCCCGATGGCGTGCTGCTGTCCAATGGCCCCGGCGACCCCGAGCCTTGCGATTACGCCATCACCGCCATTCGCGGCCTGCTCGAGCGCGGCGTTCCTACTTTCGGCATCTGCCTGGGCCACCAGCTGCTGGCCCTGGCCGCCGGCGCGCGCACGGTCAAGATGAAGTTCGGCCACCACGGCGCCAACCATCCGGTCAAGGACCTGGAAACCGGCCAGGTGCTGATCACCAGCCAGAACCATGGCTTCGCCGTCGACGAAGACTCACTCCCCGACAGCGTCATCCCCACCCACCGCTCCCTGTTCGACGGCACCCTGCAAGGCATCCGCATCCAGGGCAAACCCGCCATGAGCTTCCAGGGCCACCCCGAAGCCAGCCCCGGGCCGCATGACCTGCGCGGCTTGTTTGCTCGATTTGTTGAGATGATGGGAACCGCAGATGAACGCAGATGAACGCAGATTTGAATGCGTTAACGGAGCGCTTGATCGGCTGCGTCTACGCGGTAAGCAATGGTCTGGGTGCGGGTTTTCTGGAGTCCGTGTACGAGAACGCCTTGGCGCTGGAATTGTCTGCCGCCGGAATTTCGTATCAGCGACAGAAGGCCTTGCCGGTGTTCTACAGACAGGAAGTCGTAGGGCAGTTTGCTGCCGATTTTCTGATCGAAGACAGCGTGATCATGGAGCTAAAGGCAGTCCGCTCCTTGCTGCCCGAGCATCAGGCTCAGCTGATCAACTATCTCAAGGCTTCCAGGCTCAGAATTGGATTATTGGTCAACTTCGGCACGCCCAAAGTCCAGATCAAGCGCATGGTCCATCAGCTTTGAACTTTTATCCGCGTTCATCCGCGTTCATCTGCGGTTAAAAACCAAATGCCCAAAAGAACCGACATCAAATCCATCCTCATCATCGGCGCCGGTCCGATTGTGATCGGTCAGGCTTGCGAGTTTGACTACTCTGGCGTGCAGGCGGTCAAGGCGCTGCGCGAGGAGGGGTATCGGGTGATTCTGGTCAACTCGAATCCGGCCACGATCATGACCGACCCGGAAACGGCCGATGCGGTCTACATCGAGCCGATTCGCTGGGACTA
>SLJA01000141.1 GCA_007135355.1 Wenzhouxiangella sp. | reverse complement strand
TCTTCGGTGGCAAGCCCGTCATCCGGGGCCGTCGACTAGCCGTTGAACACGTGCTCGGAATGCTGGCAGCCGGCGATGATTTCGAGACGCTGCTCGAAGGCTACCCCTGGCTGGAACGCGAAGACATTCTGGCCTGCCTGACCTACGCCCACAAACTGGTCGGTCACGAACGCGTGGAGCCGCGCGCCGCCTGAGTCAATGCGCCTGCTTCTGGACACCTGCGTCTGGGGAGGTGCCGTCGAAGCGCTGCGAAGGATTTCGGCGAACGCGCAATTGTTCGCGGAGAACCGCATGCAGGCATTATCCGCTTGGTTGGCATCGCTGCGCGCAGCCAGAGTGATTCCGTCATCGAGGCTTTGAATCGCTACGGTGCGGAGCTACGGCGCGGGGGAATCGTGACCGTCGGAGCCAGAAAAATCAGAATCAGACCGGGCGACTCTGATTCGGAGGGCTAGTGCTTATCTGCGGACAAATGCGGGCTAATTGTCAGCAGGCAGTTGGGGAGCTTTGGGAGTGGTCGCTGGCTGAATCTTGATCTGCAGGCCCAGCGCCTTGGCAATCGCAGCAACCGTTGCAAAGCTTGGATTGCCTTCCGCTGAAAGCGCCTTGTACAGTCCGGCCCGAGTCAAGCCAGCTTCCTTCGCCAGGACGGTCATGCTTCGGGCTCGCGCGATGTCGCCGAGTGCCGCAAGGATCAAGGCGGGATCGCCCTCGTCCTGGCAGGCCTGCAGATAGAGCCGAATATTTTCTTCACTGTTGAGGTAATCCGCCGTGTCGTAACGGCTGAATGTTTCGGCCATGGCTTACTCCTACCAATCGGCAGCGATCTGCTTGGCTCTGGCGATGCCGTCCTGCTGATTTCGTTTATCCCCGCCGCATGCAAAGAAGTACGATCAGCACAGAGCCACGCTGCATGTAATAAATGCGGCATCCGGGACCCTAGTCGATCCTAACCAAAAAACCGGGCCACAACTATTTTGCCCCCAACGGGAGGATATCTCCGAAACTTGACTGTCCTGGTGTTCGTGGTCCTGGTGTTCGTGCTGGACTAGTTCTGCACCAGCCTTCCGACCTGTCAACCCGGCTCGGCCGCCTGGCCGAACTGGACCGGTTTTGGGAAAAGGAACAGACCGGCGAACCCGGACAGGCATGATTCGCCGCGACCCTCAGGTGTATTGAATATTGCACTACAGCGCTATACAATTTCAGTGTGCACCAGTCTTTAAGGAAACAACGGCATGTCGCAACGGGCCGAAAAAAGCCAGCACCCACTGTCCATGCGCCTGCCGGCGGCTGATATTGCCTTGATCGACAGGGCGGCCAGACAGCAAGGCCGATCGCGCACCGACTTCGTGCGTTCAGCCGCCGTCCGCGCGGCCGAGGAAGCGCTGCTGGATGCGAGTCTGGTGCGCATGAGTCCCGAGGCTTTTGACGAGTTCGCGCGCGTGATCTCAGAACCCGGGGAGGCAGTGCCGGAACTGGTCCGGGTGCTGGTGCGCCCGGCACCCTGGGACAGAACTTCGTCCACTGACTGATCCCGAACATGGCTTCCGCACCGGAGCCGTTGACCGCTGAGCATGAGCTTGCGGCACTCCGCTGCGGCAAGCCGGGGCTTGATCACTGGCTGAAAACTCGGGCCCTGAGGAACCAGCAACGGGGCTTTACCGTGGTCACGGTGAGTTGCGTCGGCAAACAAGTGGTGGGCTACTACGGCCTGGCGCCGACGGCGGTGGCGCCGGATGTATTGCCGCGGCGGATTCGCACCGGCCAGCCGCCCGATCCTATTCCCTGCCTTTTGCTGGGCCAACTGGCGGTAGATCAGGCATATGCCGGCCAGGGTATCGGCAGCGGACTCTTGCGCCATGCCCTGAACCGTTGTATGAAAGCAGCAGAGCTGATCGGTGGTCGAGCCGTTCTGGTCAACGCTGTAGACCAAGATGCAGCTGACTACTGGCGCGGTCGCGGATTTACTCCCTCGCGCGATGATGCCTTTACCCTGTACCGATCAGTGGCCGATATCGCCGCTTCGATACAGGCTGGCGCCAGACATGCTCAACCGTGAACTGATTGACAGCCGCCACATCTTTCATCCACACCCGCCTGGCCGAGTTTGATCGGTTCTGGGAGAAAGAACAGACCAAGGCCGAAATGACAGTCATCATGGATTGCGGACCGAAACCGTGTCCGGTCGCGCTTATCGGGGTCGGCGGCTGGACGTTGAACACATGCTCGGTCTTTCGCGCCGCTGCCAAAGGCGAACTTGCGGCTGCAGATCTGCCCGCGCACAATGTACGGAAAATATCTGTACTGGATCGCATTCATGGCAACAGCAGCGAATCCCAACACGCCCGCGCGTGACGCCCGGTTGGATTTCCGGCTCAACAGTGAGCATAAGCGCCTGATTGAGCAGGCGGCGGTGGCCAGTGGCCAGACCGTCTCGGAATTCGCGCTGTCGCGCTTGCTTGAACTTGAAGTCGGCGCCTTGCTTCATTTTCGTGACAGCTAGGGAATCACCGCAATCGTTGCGTAGCTCGGATTGCCTGCTGCTTGCTGGCTGGTTTGCTGCGGTTAGTCGTAATGGCTCCAAAGTCGCAGGACTTTGACGACCTTTTCAGCCTCCAGC